>JANNBG010000140.1:0-1926 GCA_031385205.1 Rhodobacterales bacterium | reverse complement strand
GCTGTCGGACTGTGCGGCCATGCTGACCGGGTCTTTGGGCATGCTGCCTTCGGCGTCGCTGGGCCTGCCCATGGCGAACGGGCGGCCCAAGGCCTTGTATGAACCGGTGCATGGGTCGGCACCCGATATTACCGGGCAGGGCAAGGCCAATCCCATTGCCTGCATCCTGTCGTTTGCCATGGCGCTGCGCTATTCGTTCGACATGGGCGATGATGCTACGCGCGTGGAAAAAGCGGTCGAAAAGGTGCTGGCCGATGGTCTGCGCACAGCGGATTTACTGGGGCCGGATGGTGGCACGCCAATTTCCACCAGTGCGATGGGCGATGCGGTGCTGGCGGCACTGGATGCGAGTTTAATTGCGTAAGTTCTGCGAATGAACCCCATTAGAAATGGGGGCATCACCCCAAGTTAAATGTGGAGTTTTAGCCGTGCGCTTCCCCCTGAATACTGCGTTGTTCGTAACGATGTTGGCGCTGCTGACCGGTGCAGCGGCACTGGCGGAAGAGACCTACAGGGTCGACGGCCAGCTTCTCACCCCCCTCAACATGTTTCGCGAGTGTGATGCGTGCCCCGAGATGATCGTGCTGCCGCTGGGGCATTTCATGATGGGATCGACCCCGGAGGAGGCCGAAGCGGCTTGGCGCCGCTGGCATGTGGGCCGGGGTATTGACCCCGACGATCCGGTCGTAAGGCCTAACACGACTGACTTCCTGAACGAGACCCCGCAGCACGACGTTGTTATCGACATCCCCATCGCCATGGGCCGCAATGAGGTCACGCGCGAGGAGTGGATGGCGTGCGTTGCCGATGGCCGCTGCACAGACGAATTTGATGAACGCAACCACTTCCGTCGCCGTAACGGGCCATGGCAGGAACAGCCGCGCGGCCCTATTGCGGCGATTACTTGGGCCGAGATGCAGGACTATGTCGCCTGGCTGAACGACAAGGCTGGCGCTGCCGTCTATCGGCTGCCAACCGAAGCAGAGTGGGAATTCGCGGCGCGGGCCGGGACCGATACGCCATTCGCGCAAGGCGACACCCTGACGCGGGCGCAAGCGAATTTTTTGGTCGCGCGCGCCCAAATAGTGGACGGAAGATACACATGGACCTACGATGCAACGAACGAACGCCGTCCGGTGACGGTAGACGAGCTCGATGCGGCTAACGCCTGGGGCCTGCGGCATATGTCGGGGAATGTCGGCGAGGCGACGATGTCGTGCACATCGGAAAGGCAGATGGGGCTTGCATCGTCCAGCGCATATCTAGCCGATGCGCTGCATCCGGAAGATTGTGATCTCGTGCTAAAGGGCGGCTACTACAGCCTTGACCGCGAACTTATCCGCCCAGCCCGTCGAAACGTAATGTCCGGTGAGCACTGGAACCCCTTCATCGGTTTTCGGGTTGTCCGCGAGTTGGACGCTGAGCCGTAGCGTGGCGAGTGAGACCTGCTTGTCAGAACGCAGAGTATCGGCAGGTGCGGCAAGGAGGTCGCTACACACCCGCCTCCAACCGACCCACTAACGCGCCCAGCATCGCCTGACACCGTTCCAATTGTTCTGCCGAAACCCATTCATCCGGCTTGTGCCCTTGCGCCATTGACCCCGGCCCGCAGATCACCGTGGGTATGCCCAGCCGTTCGGAAAACAGCCCGCCCTCAGTGCCAAACGCCACCTTCATTGTGCCATTCGCCCCGGTCAGCGATTTCACAAAGTTGACCACGCCAGCATCTGAAGGCGTGCCCAACCCCGGATAATCCCACAGCCGTTCGATCCTGATCTCCGCCTCCGGAAACTCGGCCCGCAGCGGTGCCACAATCGCCTCCGCCCCCGCCCGCAAATCCGCGATCAAGGCCGCGGTATCCTCGCCCGCCAAACTGCGGATCTCAAAATCAATCACAGCGGAATTTGGCACGATATTGACCTGCAC
>JANNBG010000568.1:0-1722 GCA_031385205.1 Rhodobacterales bacterium | reverse complement strand
CATGCGGGGAAATGGTGGGTCGTGACGGGCTCGAACCGCCGACATTCTCGGTGTAAACGAGACGCTCTACCAACTGAGCTAACGACCCATGCGCCGCCCGTGTAGCGCGAATGCATTGGGAGACGCAAGTCAGTCTGGCATGGCAAGTTTGCGCAAATCCGCCATCACCCGGTCGCGGATCACACCTCGCATGCCCGCATCCGGCACCGCGCGCATCAGGGCCAGCGCACCCGACATCAGCGCAAACACCCCCCAGGCCGCCTCGCCCGGAAACACCCGCGCCAGAATCACCGCTGACGCCTCTGCCCCTTCGGCAAAGGCCATGCGCAACGGCACTCCTTGTCGCGCCACCTCGCTCATCAACGCCGCAGCAGCACAACCTTGCGCCGGTTGCGCCGCGTGCTGATCCGACAGATAGGTCCGCGCCACCACGGCCGGGTCGCCTGCCGCCTCCGCCGCCGCTGTCCAGCGTTCAAACCGGTCCACCGTCGGCACCAAAGCCTGTGTCATTGCCGCCGTCAGCATTTCCGCCTTACCCGCAAAATGCGCATAAAACCCGCCATGCGTCAGCCCCACCGCCTTCATCACCGCGCCCACAGATGCCCCGTCAAACCCATGTTCGCGGATCAGTTCCGATGCCGCCTCCAGGATGGCCGCGTGCGATTGGTCGTGGTGATCTGCGGTATAGCGCGCCATGGGTAAAATCCCTGCTTGACGGGTTTCAATTTATATGATGACTGTAATTCAACGCGGTGCAGAACGCAAGACAGGGCCGTATCCCCCTGTTCCCACACACTTATCCAGCAGAAGTCCCCCCATGCGCGCCACATCGGCCCTTCTTTTGGCATGCCTTGTCATGCCCTTGCCCGTCTACAGCCAGACCCCCGCACCTGATCTGACGGCTGCGGAATGCGCCCTTTGCCGCCCCGATGCCATCCGCCTGTGCTTCTTCAAACTGGGCCGGGCCGAGGCTTTGCGCCAATGCCTCCGCGATAACCGCGCCGATCTGTCACCACCCTGTCTGGCCCTGCTCGAATCCCGGGGCAACTGATGATGATCCACGCCGTTTTCCTGACCCTCGCCGCCATCATCGCCCTGATCCCCCTGCGCCTTGCCCCCGGTCATGGCGCCTCGTTTGCACCCCTCTGGATCGCGTGGATCGCGCTGTGGGGCGGCCTCGCCTTGCTGACTGCCTTCGGCGTCCTCAGCTTTTCCCCACCCATCCTGCGCCTTGCGGCCCTGTTCGGCGGTCAGGTCGCCGTCGGTGTGCTGGTCTTCGCCACCTTCCCCGCCCTGCGCCGCGCCATTCGCAGCATCCCGCTGATCTGGCTTGTCCGCTGGCAACAGGCCCGTGTCATCGGCGGGTTCTTCCTGATCGGTGCTGTGATGGGCGAGGTATCAATGCCCTTCGCCGCCATCGCAGGCTTAGGTGATATTGCCGTCGGCATCGCCGCTGCCCTGACCGCCCGCCGCATGACGCCCGCCAACGACACCCGCCTTGCGGCGCGGCACATGGCCATGGGTCAGACCGATTTCACCATCGCCATTATCACCGCCATTATCACCGCCATTATCACCGGGGCCAACCTTGGCTAGCCCTATATCATGATCCCGTTGTTCCTGGTGCCCATGGCTGTGCTGGGGCATCTGGCCGTGCTTGACCGCGTGTGGGGTGCAAAAGAAAAGGCAGCGCCAAACGCTGCCCTTTCCGAATGATGGTGG
>JANNBG010000535.1:0-5024 GCA_031385205.1 Rhodobacterales bacterium | reverse complement strand
AGCAAATCCTCAACCGTTTGCGCCTGCACCCCATATTCCGCTGCCCTTGCGCGCGCCACATCCATGTTCATATCCGCCACGGCCCGCACCTGCAGCCCTTTGAACAACGGCGCCAGCGTCAGGTATGTGGTCGAGATATTGCCGCATCCAATGATGCCAATGCCCATCATATCCATCATCACCACCCCTGCGCTGCCGCGATGGATACCCGCGCAAACCGCACATGATCCGACGGGTTGTCATGTTCCATGATGTAATGCGCACATGGCGTGCCCTTCAGCGCCCGGTAAATCGCAGGCCAGGCCACCACGCCTGTGCCCGCATCCGCCCAGCCATCCTCATCTGCCTTTTCCCCCGCAGGCGCGATGTCCTTGATATGCGCCGTCAGGATGCGGTCGCCATAGGCCTTGATAAACGCCATCGGGTCTTGCCCGCCTTTCACCACCCAGGCCACGTCAATCTCCCAGCCCAAACTCGGTGCCCCCGCAAAGATCAGATCATGCGGCAACTGCCCATCTGGCAGCGCCACAAATTCGAAATCGTGGTTATGCCACCCCACCAGAAACCCCGCCGCCAGCAATGGCTTGGCCGCCACCTCCAGCCGCACGCCCAATGCCGTCCACCCAGCTGCATCTTTTGGCCGAGCATCCGGCATGATGTGGGGACAAATGATCATTGTCACCCCCAAAATCCGCGCAATCGCCAGCACCGCGTCACTGTCACCCTCCAACATCTCCAGCGCGAAATGCCCCGTTGGCATCACCAACCCCGCCGCCGCCACCGCATTGGCAACCTCTTGTGCGGCCTTGACGTCTGGATACATCGACGCAAAGCCTTCGACCCCCGCATAGCCCGCCTCTTTCACCATCCGCAACGTCGCCTCCAGTGGTGGAAAGTTGCGCGAGGAATAGAGTTGATAGTTGAACATGGCTCAAACTCCGTAGGTTGCCGCGAACAGGTCGCGTTGTGTGAATGTCGGTGTTCCGTCGCCCATGGGCGTAAAGGTAATCCTGCGCGGCTGGCCGGGGATCAGCGCGAACGCGTTATCACTGAACCGCCCCGCCACATCGCTTTCCACCGCCACAAAGGGCGCCAGTGTTTGCGCCGACAAGGTGATCGTCCAGTCCGCGCCCGTCTGCGCCACGGTCATCGTCACCGCAGGGTTCAGCAGATCATGCGCCTTCCACGGGGCCAGCTCCATCAGGTCCGCGCCTTGCGCATCGCCATCCCACGCCCAATGCAGCACCTCACCCACCGCCAGATCAGCGCGCGCAATCTTCACCATATCCTGCGCGGCATCCGTGACAATGCTGGCTGACACCCGCGCTAACGCACGCATCACCCCGCCCATCGACACCGCCGATACCACCAGCGTCAGGCCCACCGCCGCATGCGTATCATTCACCCCGCGCAAGGTGATCCCATCCCCCTCCGGCACCGCCACCACCGTCACGGCTGCATAGAAATGCCGCGCCATGTGGTGCAGCAGCTTCCACCCCCCGCCATGGTCAAGGGATGACCAACTGCAAACAGGCCACGTATCATTCAACTGCCAGATCAACGTGCCCATGCAATGCGGCTTGATCGCCCGCCACGCCGTCACCGCCGTCTTGATCGCCATGCCCTGCTGCACCTGGCTGAGGTAAACGAAATTCTCAAACCCCACCGGAAACCGGAAATTGCGGAACATCGTCTCGGCTATCCGCGCATTGCCGCCTGCGTTTTTCTGATGCGCCTCCATCACCGGGCTCGCGATATTCCAATCCACAGGCGCCGCAAACCGCCGCACCACGTCCATCGACGGATAGGATTGGAACCCGAATTCCGAACAAAACCGCGGTGTCACATCGCGGTAATGGCTGAAATCCCGCCCTTCATGCCACACGCTCCAGAAATGCATGTCACCACTGGAATCGTCATGCCACGCATCGCCAAAAGACAACGGCCCCGGCGAAGGCGACGATGGCCACCAGTTCGCATCAACCGTCTGCTTCAACCCCGCCTCAATCGTGCGGTTCAGCCGATCATAATTCACCAGATACCTGTCGCGGTCTTTGCGGCTTTCCTCAAACCACGTCAGCGCCCCGATCAACTCATTATCGCCGCACCACAGCGCCAGACACGCATGATGGTGAATACGGCTGACCACATCGCGCACCTCTGCATCCACATTGGTCAGGAAATCGGGGGTGGATGGGTATAAATGGCAGGCAAACATGAAATCCTGCCAGACCATTAGGCCCATCTCGTCGCACAGATCATAAAACCAGTCCGGCTCATACCGCCCGCCACCCCAGATGCGGATCATGTTCATGTTTGCGTCCACCGCCGATTGCAGCAAATCCCGCACCGCATTCGGTGTAATCCGCCCGGCCAGCGCATCCGCAGGTATCCAGTTCGCCCCGCGCGCAAACACAGGCCCCCCGTTGCACACAAACCCAAACGACCGCCCCGCCGCATCCGGTTCCGACACAAGCCGCAAATCCCGCAACCCGATCCGCCGTGTGGTCACTGCAGCACCCGACGTAATGGTCAGGTCATGCAACGCCTGCGCGCCAAGGCCTACAGGCCACCACAACACCGGGTTATCAATGCCAATCGCCAGCGTCGCCATCCCCGCTACCACAGGCGCAAAAACAGTGACGCCACAAAGACTTGCCATCACCTCCTCACCTATCGCATGAACCTGCAGCGTCACCTCAACCCGCCCCGCAGAATGCACCTGCGCAACAGTCACATCGCCAATCCGCGCGCCAGCCTCTAACCCGATCCGCCCATAAATCCCGAACGGTGCCAGCGCTATATTCCAGTCCCAGCCAAAATCGCATTGCTGTTTGCGCAGCATATTCCCGTTAGGAATCGGTGTGTTATTCGCGCTGAACGGCATGAAAAATGGCATCCCCGCCTGCCGCTTTGCCGCCTCTGTCACCGATGACCGGAACGTCACCGTTATCTCGTTCTGCCCTGCAACCAGCGCGGCAGACACATCCACCCGCCACAGCCGGAACGCATTGCCCGCTGACAGCACCAGCACCCCGTTCAGCCGCACCTCTGCCACGCAGTCCAGTTCGGCCACCACCAGTTCCGCCGCCGACCCGTCATGGTCGAACGTCCGGCTCAAGACCCAATCCCGTGCAGAAACCCACCGGCAGTCCACCTCGTTGCGCCCAAAATACGGGTCCGCAATCACCCCTGCCCCATGCAACGCCGAAATCGCATCCCCCGGAATGCGCATCAGAACCGACTGTTGCCCATCGGTCAGCGTCCAGTTGCCGCCCAAGTCCATGACTTATACTCGCTGTTCCGTGCCCACATCGAACAGGCTCGCCTTCGGAATATCCACCTTCAGGTGAACCTCTGTGCCCGCTTCCAGCCGCTTTTCCACTGGCACCCGCACTGACATTTGCATCCCCGCCGCCACTAGCCAGATCAGGCTGTCCGCCCCCATCGGCTCATCAATTTCCACCACCGCAGGGATGGTCCGCCCCGCCTCGGCCGCAGCCACAATCATAAGATGTTCCGGCCGCAGCCCAAGGATGGCTTTCGCACGGTCAATCACCGCCCCGCCGTCATAGCCCGATAGGTCCAGTGACAAATCCCCCGCCACAAACCGCCCATCCTTGACCGACCCTTGCAACATATTCATCGACGGACTGCCAATGAACCCCGCCACAAACAGGTTCGACGGTTTGTTATAAATCTCTTGCGGGGCCGCCAGTTGCTGGATGATCCCACCCCGCATCACCGCAATCCGGTCTGCCAGCGTCAGCGCCTCGATCTGGTCATGCGTCACATAGACCATCGTGTTCTTCAGCCGCGTATGCAGCCGCTTGATTTCCACCCGCAATTCGCTCCGCAGCTTCGCATCCAGGTTCGACAACGGCTCGTCGAACAGGAACACATCCACATCCCGCACCAGCGCCCGCCCAATCGCCACCCGTTGCCGTTGCCCACCAGACAGGGCCCCCGGTTTGCGGTCCAATAACGGCTCGATCTGCAAAATCTCAGACGCCCGCGCAATGCGCTTGGCAATCTCATCCTTCGGCAGTCCTGCGATTTTCAGACCGAACGACAGGTTCCCCCGCACCGTCATCTGCGGGTACAGCGCGTAGGATTGGAACACCATTCCGATGCCCCGGTCCGACGGTTCCGCCCATGTCACGTTCTTGCCTTTGATGTGGATCTGCCCCTCAGACAGCTCCAGCAACCCCGCAAGACAGTTCAGCAATGTCGATTTGCCACAGCCCGACGGCCCCAGCAGCACGATGAATTCGCCCTCCGCCACATCAAGGTTCAGGTTTTTCAGAACCGACACCGCGCCGAAGTTCAGGGTCAGATTTTGGACAGAAACTGAGTGCATGTTTTCAACCCTTGACCGCGCCGGCCGCAATGCCGCGCACGAAATATTTGCCGGAAACGAAGTAGATGGTCAGCGGCACCAGACCCGTCAGGATCGTCGCCGCCATATCGACGTTATAGGCTTTGCCGCCCATCGCCGAATTGACGATATTGTTCAGCTGCACCGTCATCGGATAGTTCGTGGGCCCTGCATAAATCACCCCGAACAGAAAGTCGTTCCATATGCCTGTGACCTGCAGAATGACCGCCACCGTAAAGATCGGCACCGACATCGGCACGAAAATCTGAATGAATATCTGCCAATACCCCGCCCCGTCCACCCGTGCCGCCTTGAACAGTTCTGCCGGCAATGACGCAAAGTAGTTGCGAAACAGCAGCGTCAGGATCGGCAGGCCAAAGATCGTATGCACCAACACCACCGCCGGCAGCGTCGAAAAGATGCCCAGCCATTTTGTTATCAAAACCAACGGGTACAACATCACGATGTAGGGAATGAACGACGACAGCAGCAGGATCGAAAACAGCACTTCCGAAAACTTGAACGGCCAGTTCGCCAGCGAATAGCCGGTCAGCGACGCCACGACGATTGACACGATGGTCGACGGCACCGTGATCTTGATCGAGTTCCAGAAGCCAACCTTGATCCCTTCGCAATAAAGCCCGGT
>JANNBG010000412.1:0-1807 GCA_031385205.1 Rhodobacterales bacterium | reverse complement strand
CATATAGACGGTGAAGGCGACGGACACAAAGCCGAGCAAGCCACCAGCGAACAGATAAAGGATACCGATGTCCTTGTGGTTGGTGGACATGAACCAACGGGTAAAGAAACCACGCTGATCGTGGTGGTCCTTGCCGTCTGTGTGGCCATGGAGGGTTGCGTCAGCCATGGGCGTCTCCCGCTTGCTATGTGTTGGGACTGTCTAGCGGCGTGTGTGGGCAACGGCAACGGCTCAGATTGCCGCAAGGGGCAGATTCTTTGCATCATTTGTGCTTTTGGGGCAGGGCAATGGGCCCCTTCGCAGAATGCGAAACGCGTGTTAGCATTTATGACCGCCGGTGACATTTGGGCGGCGTGCGGGTGCGGCATTTTCACGACAGCCTTTTGCGGGAGCGCGCGATGACCGACTTTACCCTGACGAGCGGGGCGGATATTTTTCCGTCCATGGGCGAGGATATCAGCGGCAGTGACCGGATTTTTGGCCTTGGTGGCGCGGACCAGATACATGGCGGCACCGGGGCGGACGCGATCAACGGTGGGGCGGATGCGGATACGCTGTTTGGTGATGCGGGCAATGACACGCTGGATGCAGGCATCCTGCCGCTCAACGATGTGCTGGATGGGGGCGCGAATTTTGATCTGGTGATCCTCGACTATCAAAACGTCATCAACGTGGTGACAAATGTCTCGGTGCGGGTGGTGGCGAATTTTTCGACGGGCAGTTGGGCGACGCTGATCGACGGGGTCACGGGTGCGACAGTGATGAACTTTGAACATATCACCATCACATCGGGCAATGCAGCGGACTCCATCGTGGGTGGGGTGGGGAATGACACGCTGACATCCTTGGGGGGCACGGACAAGCTGTATGGTGGTGATGGCAACGACAACATTGCCAAGACCTACGGCGTTTATGACCTGCGCGGTGGGGCGGGAAGTGACCTGTTGCGCGTGGCAGGTGTGGATACCAAGCAGCCAGGCATGGCGCTGATGTTTGATGCGCGGGGGGCGGTGGGCACCATCACATGCGGGACGACAACATCGGGCAGTTTCCGCGCGTTTGAACGCTATGCCATCAGCGGGACCGCAGGGCGGGATGTGGTGCATCTGGATGATGGTGCGGATATTGCCACGGGTGGCACCGGGGCAGATCTGCTGGACGGGCTGGGGGGCCGCGATACGCTGGATGGCGGGGCGGGCCTTGACACGCTGTATGGCGGGGGTGGCGATGACGCGCTGTCAACCGGCGAGCCACGGCAATCCATCGCGGCATTGGCCGAGCAGGTGTTTGGCGGAGCGGGGAATGACGCGATCACGACGGGCGTGGGGTTTGGTCTGGGTCCGGTGCGGACCTTTGCAGGGCTGAGGATTGACGGCGGAAGTGGCACGGACAGTCTGGAAATTGGCGAAAACACCGAGGTGATGGACCTGCGCGGGGCCGTTCTGAGCGGGATTGAGGCGCTGACCTATGCCAGCAGCGGGTTTCTGGGTGGGGTGATCGTGACGGCGGGTCAGTTCAACATGTTTGACGATTACACGCTGAACGGCTTTGTGCAGGTGGTGACTTCGGGCGATCTGGTGGCCAATGGCGATCTGTTCATCACGGAAATCAAGTTGTTTACGGGCGGGCAGAAGATTGACCTGTCGGCATCAACCAAGCCGTTTTCGGACTTTGGCCCACGCGTCACCGGGGGTGCCGGGGCGGATACAATGATCGGATCGGCGCGCGGGGATTATTTCACGGGCGATGCGGGCAATGATACGATGCGGGGGGGTGCGGGGGCAGATGGCCTGGTGGGTGGTTTGGG
>JANNBG010000409.1:0-2888 GCA_031385205.1 Rhodobacterales bacterium | reverse complement strand
CTCCAGCAGCAAAGGTGCCACAACCGCATCCGCCGCCGCCTGCACCCGTGCAATCAACTCCGCCACATCCGTGCCCGCCAGTGACCGGATTTCCCAATCCACCGTGGCATTGTTCGGCACGATATTCACCTGCACCCCGCCCCGCATCAACCCCGCATGCAGCGTGGTATAGGGCACGTCATATTCTGCATCCTGCACGCCCTGCGCCACATCCGCCTGAACGGTGCGCAACACCCCAATGAAATCCGCCGCCAGATGCAGCGCGTTCAAGGCCATGGGGGCCAAGGCCGAATGCCCCTCACGCCCCACACAGGTCGCGCGCAACGCGACCTTGCCCTTGTGCCCGGTGGCCACCTGCATCAGCGTGGGTTCCCCAACGATGCACATCAGGGGCCGCACCGGGGCCACGGCCAGCATGTCGATCATGGACCGCACCCCCATGCAGCCGATTTCCTCGTCATAAGACAGCGCAAGATGCAGGGGCGTTTTCAGGTCGCGCTTTGATGCGGAAATCATTGCCTCAACCGCACAGGCCACAAAGCCTTTCATATCACAGGCCCCACGGCCATAGACGCGCCCGTCAGCCTCGGTCATCGCAAAGGGCGGTTTCGTCCACTCCTGCCCGTCAACCGGCACCACATCCGTATGGCCTGACAGCATGATACCCGCACCCGCAGGGCCGACGGTTGCGAACAGATTGGCCTTCTGGCCGTTGCAATCCGGGATCAGCGTGCTGGTGATGCCAGCCGCCGCCAGCAGACCCTGCACATAATGCATCAGCGCCAGATTGGGTTTGGCGCTGACGGTATCAAAAGCAATCAAACGGGCGAGGATTTCAAGCATATGGCCTCCGGGGTTCAGCTAGGCCTACCCCGGAAGCCAGCATTGTAAAAGGTCAGGCCAGAATATCGACCATCTTCACTGTGCGCCCTTCGGCCACGGACAGCAGTGCCGCCTCAGCCAGTGCCAAGGCTATCAGACCATCTTCACCCGAAGGAGACGCCACGGCCTTGCCTTGAACTGCTGCAATAAACGTCGCGATTTCTGCCGCATAGGCCTCAGTGTAGCGCGTCATGAAGAAATCATGCAGTGGCGGGCGCGTATAACCTGCGGCCGTTGCCACCTCGATCATCACCGGACGCTGGTTTTCGGCCGTGGCCGCCCCCTTGGACCCGTGCACCTCGATCCGCTGATCGTAACCATAGGTCGCGCGGCGCGAATTGCTGATGACAGCCATCTTGCCGCTGGCCGTTTTCAGCATGACCTGGACAGAGTCAAAATCCCCCGCCTTGCCAATCGCCTTGTCCACCAGAACCGCCGCCATCGCCGACACTTCCGTCACTTCCTCACCCAGCAGGAACCGCGCCATATCGAAATCATGGATCGTCATGTCGCGGAAAATGCCGCCCGACCGCGCGATGTAATCCAGTGGCGGCGCACCCGGATCGCGGGAGGTGATTGTGACCATCTCCACCACGCCCAGCGTGCCCTTGTCGATTTCGCCGCGCACAGCCGCAAAATGCGGATCGAACCGGCGGTTAAAGCCCACCATCAGCACGGCTTTGGTATCACGCACCACCTTTAGGCAGGCCTTCACACGGGCGAGTGACAGATCAATCGGCTTTTCACAAAAGATCGCCTTGCCTGCCTTCGCAAACGCCTCGATCAGATCCGCATGCGTATCCGTTGGCGTGCAGATCACCACAGCGTCGATATCCTTCGCGCTCAGGATCGCGTCAATCGACCGCACCGCACAGCCATACGCATCCGCAATGTTCTGCGCAGCCAACGGCATCGCATCCGCCACCGCCACCAGCACTGCATTCGCATCGGCATGAATGGCTTTCGCATGCACCTTGCCAATGCGCCCTGCACCCAACAGGCCAAATCGTATCGTCATCATCTTCTCCGTTATTCAAGCAGCCGCGTCTGCGCCGCCTTTGACACCCGTGATATAGGATACGATATCGTTCCCATCCGTTTCACCCTTGTTCAGGCTGGCTACAATGCGGCCACGCCGGAACACCACAATCCGGTCCACCAGATCGAACACCTGCCGCAGGTTGTGACTGATCAGGATCAGCGGCACACCGCGGTCTTTCAGACCCCGGATGATGTTTTCCACCTGCCCCGTTTCCTGCACGCCCAAGGCCGCTGTTGGCTCATCCATGATAATCAGCTTCGATGCAAACGCCGCCGCCCGCGCAATCGCCACGCATTGCCGCTGACCCCCGCTCATATTGCGGATCGGGTTGTCCACGTTCGGGATTTTGACCGCCGTTTTCTTCAACGCCTCCATCGTGCGTTCGCGCATGGCTTTGCGGTCAAGGATGGAAAACGGGCCAAGCCGAAACTTGAACATCTCTCGCCCCAGAAACAGGTTGGATGGCACGTCCAGATCATCGGCCAAGGCCAGCGTCTGGAACACCGTCTCAATCCCTGCCTCACGCGCGGCCAAAGGGTTGGCGTAGTGAACCTCTTGCCCGTTAAAGAAAATCTGCCCCGCAGATTTCTGTTCCACCGCTGTAATCTGCCGCACAAAGGTGGATTTGCCCGCGCCGTTATCGCCCACCACGGCCACATGTTCACCCGCGCGCAGCACAAAATCCGCCTCTTCCAAGGCTTGCACGCCGCCATTGCGCTTTGTCAGCCCGCGCTTTTCAAGAATGATATCTCTCTTGCGCGTGCTCACTTCTTTTGGCTCCATTGATCCAGCACCACGGCCCCCACGATGATCGCACCCATCGTCATATCCTGGTAATAGGCATCCAGCTTCAGGAAGGTGAAGCCCGAGATGATCACCCCTAAAATCAACGCCCCCAGCACCGTACCTACGATGGACCCCCGCCCCCCAGACAGCGACACCCCCCCGATGACCGCCATGGTGA
>JANNBG010000408.1:0-1781 GCA_031385205.1 Rhodobacterales bacterium | reverse complement strand
AAACGCGTCCACTACGACGACCACGACCAGCTCGCGCGGCATCTGGCGGACTTCCTCAGCGCCTACAACTTCGGGCGACGATTGAAGACCCTCAAGCGACTCACGCCCTACGAGTTCATCTGCAAATGCTGGACTTCAGAGGCAGATCGATTCATCCTCAACCCACTCCACCAAATGCCGGGACTAAACATCTAATAAAGGGCCCCGGAGCGATCCGGGACCATTTTCGTGGCATTTGGCTGCCGTTGACAACTACAGCGAAATTGCCTCTTCTTCGGTCGGAATGCGGCCCTTTGGCGTCATGCGGTTGACCGCGTCCGGGAGGGTGGCACTGAGCCGGGCCAGAAGATCACTGCGGCTGAGCCCGGTCTTCTGGGTCAGTTCGGCCAGTGTTTCGTCATCAAGCACTTCGGCCAGATCGTCGGGGCCAAGTTCACCGTTGGGGCCTGTGTCCACCCAGCTTTGCGCCTTTGCGGCCTGAACCGGATTTGTAAATCGCCCCAGCAGTTCGCTGAGGCCGGATGCAATGCCGCCGGTGCCAGCACCAGAGAACACGCCGCGAAAGCTGTCGATCAGCCCGCCACTTTGGGCCTGAGTGCCATCAGTGCCTGTACCGGGATGGCTCGCGTCACCCTGAGTGCCCTGTAACATTCCTGCCAGTTTGTCGCGATTTTGATAACCCGCGACTGCCAAAAGCCCAAGCAGGGCCACCATTGATGGACCACCTTTTGCCATAGTATTTCCTTTCTGAAACCAATTGGTTATTTGGTTGCGGCTAAGTGCGGCGTTGCATGGCACCGTAAACCGCCAGAACGATAATCGCGCCGACGACGGCCCCGATCAACCCGGCACCGTCGTTCTGGCCATACCAGCCAAGCTGCTGCCCCAGAAATGAGGCGACAAACGCGCCGACGACGCCAAGAATGGTCGTCATCACAAAGCCCGCAGGTTCATTTTCGCCGGGCATGATGAATTTTGCGATGATCCCGGCGACAAAGCCGATCACGATGGTCCAGATGATCCCCATGCTGTGCACTCCTTTGCAGCCTGCATTGTTTGCGGTCTGTTTACCGCGCGACAGGAAACGCGGGGGGCGTGTGTTGGTTCCACCTGAATGGATTTTGTCGTCGCGGTAGATGGGGCAGAATGGGTGGTTCCGTGGGTAAAGGCCTCGTATGCGGTGGTGTATCGCGGCAAGTGGCCCCGGAGTGATAAAGTCCTTTTTCGTTTGGGGTGCACGCGTCGTTTTCTGTTCGTTAACCTGATTGGAAGAGTTTGGCGTTGACTGTGGGAGAGCGCACCATGGGCATAGCGTGTTTTGAGGCGTTTATGCGGGCGGGCAGGGGGCAAGCGCTGGCGCTGGATATGACAGGCCGCCGCGCGATTGCATGGAAGCAGGATGCGGCACCGTCAGATGACCCTGTAAGGCAACTGGTCGATGGGGCGTGGGATGCTTTGTTTGTTGCGACCACACGGGATGTTTTGCGGTAGGAGCCCTTTGCGTTTTCTGCGGGATCTTTGCTGGATGTTGATCAGGTGGCGCTGCGGGATGAGGCGGTTACGCTGGTTGCCAGTGTTGTGGCACGTGAAGCGCTGTCTTTGGCTGACATACCGGGCCAGCGCCGCGCTCTTGCCGCACTTGCGGGCTTTCTGAACGAAGTCCAGCAGGTGGCGATGGACGTGGAGTTCTATGTTTGGATGACTCAAAATAACGAGCGCGTTCGCGGAACCCACGCCAACCGGATGAACGCTATTGAGCGTTGGGATGCACCACCGGAAGG
>JANNBG010000111.1:0-5943 GCA_031385205.1 Rhodobacterales bacterium | reverse complement strand
CCATTTGATTTCTCGGGTGAAAATCCCACGTTTGAACGGCGCGCCGAAGGTGAGATCAATATCATTACGTTCGAACATCCGCGTCATCGCGTGGAAATGGACATTCCCTTTGCCATGGCACGGAACGAGATTACGCATGCGGAATGGATGGCCTGTGTTGACGATGGCGGCTGCACATATGTGCCCGATCACCGCGTTCGGACATTGAACGCATGGGTTCCCCTAGGGCCGAACCATCCTGTGATTAACGTGTCCTATAATGACATTCAGCAGTATGTGGGCTGGTTGAACAGACAGGTGGGCGCACAGGTCTACCGCCTGCCGACGGAAGCGGAATGGGAATATGCCGCGCGGGCAGGAACCGAAACGCCCTTTGCGCAGGGTGACGCATTGACGCCAGAGCAGGCCAATTTCTCACGCAAGAGCACCGAACAGGGATTAGACAAATCGCTGCCGGAACTTGTGGACAGGGATCAACCTGTTGAAGTCGACGACTTGGACGCGGCTAATGCCTGGGGCCTGCGCCACATGTCGGGGAACGTTGCCGAACTCACCTTGCTGTGCTGGACGCGACAGCATCTCAGCCTATCAAGTGACAGTGCCTATCTAGCAACGGCTGATACCCAGAACTCTTGTTGGCGGACCGTCAAGGGGGGAAGTTTCACTTCGGGCATGGATTGGCTCCGTCTCGCTGCTCGAACGCGACATGAAAAAGACAACCGGCAATACAACACTGGATTTCGGTTGGTCCGAGATTTGCAATAGGAGAATATAGCGACCAAGGGCGAGGGCGGGGACGGGGGCGGTGCTGGAGGAAGGCATGTTCTTTACGATTGAACCCATGGTCAATCTGGGACGGCCTGAAACAAAGGTGCTTGCGGATGACTGGACAGCGGTCACGCGCGGCAAATCGCTGTCGGCGCAGTTTGAACATCCGGTGGGCGTCACGGCCACGGGATGCGAGATTTTTACGGCGTCACCTGCGGGCAGGTTTCATCCGACGTGGGGGTGAGGGCGCGCTATAGGTTGAACACGCGGGTTGGGTGCAACTCACCCGCCTTGTAGACACCAACCGCCACCGCGCGACCCTGATAGCTGGCCCAAGCCTCATCGCCATATTGTGCGGAAGATGTCAGGACCATGCCGGGATTGCCGTTGCGCAACCGGGCAGCCCCTTCGGGCGTGGCTGGCAGTTCTGGCAATTCTGCCAGTGCGACTTCCAGCGGCAGCAAGCGTGCCAGTAGCGCATCAGACCGCGCCTCGGCCTCGATCACAGCCATCGACACGCCATCCGACGCCTCGAACGGCCCCGACCATGCGCGGTGCAGCCACAGTACATGGCCAAGGCAGCCAAGTGCCGCCCCCAGATCACGCGCGATGGATCGCACATAGCCGCCCTTGCCGCAGACCATTTCGAGTTCCACATGATCCATATCGGGCCTTGCGACCATTTCGAGGCTGTCGACGAACAGATCGCGCGACGCCAGATCCATCGCCTCACCGGCGCGTGCGAGGGCGTAGGCACGCGCGCCATCCACTTTCACGGCAGAAAACTGGGGTGGGACTTGTTGGATATCGCCGCGAAATGCGGCCAAAGCGGCGGCAATCTGTGCCTCGGTAGGGCGCATTTCGGACTGCGCCACGGGGCTGCCCTCGGCATCATCCGTTGTCGTTTGCACGCCAAACCGCACCATGAAACGGTAGCATTTCAGCGCATCCGTGATGTAGGGGATGGTCTTGGTCGCTTCGCCCAGTGCCACGGCCAGCACGCCTGTGGCAGCAGGGTCCAGCGTGCCGGCATGCCCCGCTTTTTGTGCGTTCAAGGCCCATTTTACCTTGTTAACCACATCCGTGGACCCAATCCCTGCCGGTTTATCCACCACCAGCCAGCCATTGACCGGATTGCCCTTTTTGGTGCGCCCCATGGATCAGCCCTGATCCACAACGGTGCCGATAATCGGCCCCATCGGCAGGCCTGCATCGTGGCGGTTCAGATCAGGCGCGAACAGGCGGGAAATGGAGCCATCGAAGTACAGGGCATTGGGCGTGTGCAGGGCATCACGGAACAGGCGGGCAAAGGTGTGAAAGTTCACGGCGATATCGGAAATGGCAAAGATGGCGGTTTGGCCATCGGCACTGACGCCGACGCCATTGCGGATATAGGTGGAGGGGCTGTCGGGCAGAAATTTGGGGTGCAGCGCGCCGTCGATGACCAGCATGGGGCCGGACTGCGTGGCGAAGCGGCAGGCGGGTTTGGTATCGGCAAAGGTGCGCGATTCGATGACGGCAAAGTGGTCGGTGATGCAGAACACGCCATTTGGCAGCAGTCCGAAATTGCCGGGGCCATCGCGGGTGATGAGGGGAGACGCCTCTGCCCCATCTGCCAAGAACAGGCCCACAGGGGAGCGGTCCTGGTGATACATGCCTGCGTTCATGGCAAAGCCGAGGGTTTTGCCTTGCGCGGCCAAAAAGTCATTCACTGCGGTGAAACTGCCAAGGTTGCCGCCGGGGCCTTGGGAAAACAGCCGCAGGTCTTCGCTGGCCTGCACGGTACAGACCGTAAAGGGCGCATCATCAAACGTCAGATCGCGGCAGGCAGCCTGTGCCATACCCGGCATAAGCATCAGTAAAACCACACGGATCATGCGTCTGGCTCGTCCTTGGCGGCGATATCGCGCTGCACCTGCGCATTGCTGAACAAACGGCGGGTTTCATCAAGGCGGTCGAACGTCTCATCCGCGCGAAAGCGCAAGTCGGGCGCGTATTTCAGCGTCAGTTCGGCGGCCACGCGCCTGCGCAATTCGTATTTGTTGCGCGCCAAGGCCTCAATCGCTTCCTGCACTGACGCACCGCCCATCAGGGGCATGACATAGACCGTGGCGACCTTCAGGTCGGTGGACAAGGCCACTTCGCCCACGGTGATCGACATACGGTTCAGATCGACGTCATGAATTTCGGCGCGGTTCAGCATATCCGATATCGTGCGGCGGATCAGTTCGCCGACGCGCAACTGGCGCTGCTTGGGACCGGCAGAGGTTGGGTTCTTTGACATGGGGTTCAGATAGGGCGTTTTGCGGGCCGCTGCAACGGCGGGGTTTCGGGATGGGCCGGGGTCAGCTAAAGCAATTGTAACAGATGGAGACGGACATGAGCGATTTGCCAGGACTGGTGGTGACGGGGGCGTCGGGGCGCATGGGCCAGATGCTGGTAAAGATGATCAGTGCCAGTGCGAAGGTGCGGTTGGTGGGCTGTGTGGAGCGGGAAGGCAACGACTGGGTGGGCCGCGATGTGGGGGCGGCGATGGGTGGGGCTGATCTGGGGGTCAAGGTGACGGATGACCCGCTGGAGGCTTTTGCCAAGGCGCAAGGCGTGATTGATTTTACCACACCGGAGGCAACGGTGGACTTCGCGGCCTTGGCCGCACAGGCGCGGGCGGTGCATGTGATTGGCACAACGGGGCTGGAAGCAGGGCATCTGAAAAAGCTGTCGCTGGCGGCGCATCACGCGGTGATTGTGCGGGCGGGGAATATGTCCTTAGGGGTCAACCTGTTGGTAAGGCTAACACAAAAGGTAGCGCAGGCGTTGGATGCGGATTGGGATATTGAGGTGGTGGAGGCGCACCATCGGGCCAAGGTGGACGCGCCATCGGGCACGGCACTGATGCTGGGGCGGGCAGCGGCCTTGGGGCGGGGGATTGATCTGGACGCCAATATGGTAGCGGGACGGCAGGGGTTAAGCGATGCGCGGGGTCATGGCGAGATTGGCTTTGCGTCCGTACGGGGTGGCGACATCGTGGGGGAGCATGAGGTGATTTTCGCAGGGGAAGGCGAACGGATCATTCTGCGGCATGTGGCGACAGACCGGGCGATCTTTGCACGCGGCGCCTTGCGGGCGGCGATCTGGGGACAAGATCAGAAGCCGGGTGAGTACGATATGATGGATGTGCTGGGGTTGTGACGGATTTGTGATAGAGTGACGTGAACCGCGATGGTACGAAGAACGTAAAAATTGCGCATTTCAAAGAGAGGAAATTTGATGCGCGGTGTTCTTTCAGTGGCCGGCCTGTGTGCTTTTGCGGCTTTGCCCGCGTGGGCAGAATTCAAACCCGTCAGTGACAAGCAGGCCTTCATGGCGCTGATGGAAGGGCGCGAATTGCGCATGGGTGTGTTTCAACTTGCGCTGAAGATCACACCGGATGGGGCGATCAAGGGCAAGGCGCTGGGCTGGGATGTCTCGGGGACTTGGGCCTGGGAAGACGGGTTTTTCTGCCGCGAGATTGATTGGAGCGGGAAGGCCATTCCGTATAATTGCCAGTTGGTGGAGGCGTCGGGAACGGACAAGATCCGCTTTACGGTGGATAAGGGTGCCGGGGATGAGGCGACGTTCAATCTGCGGTAGGGGTTTTTGTGATGGTGGGTTGGCACCCACCCTACGGGCTTGAATTTACGAGGTTTTTGACGTCTTCGACAGGTCTTCCTGACGTCTTCTTTACATGCGTATGTTCAGGATACGTTTTGACGCGCAATCGTGCATCGGTGGGAGGGAGCCCGATCCATCAGCGTTGTGCCTGCCGCAACCTGGGCACAATCGGGCGATCGGGTGGCGCGCATGAAAATGCTGGCCATCATCGCTGCATTTTGCGCGGTTTGCTTGGTCGCCTATTGCGTTCTGATTGGGGGCGGTACGGTCAGTTGGAACCAACGCCTGACCATCATCATCGACAGGCCCGCAGGCGAGGTGCGGGCATCATCGGTGGTGGAGGTGACCAATACCGAAACCATGGGCGTACTCGTACTGATGGCGGCGCGGGGGGTGCATACGAAAGTGCGTGGTGAGGCGGTGGCGATGGAGGTGGTACCGGGGCGGTGGCTGTTTGTGCTGCTGGACGGACTTGATGGGACTCATCGAAGGGCTGACCAGTTGCTTCAGGCGGCATTTGACTTGAGTGCAGGTCAGTGCCATTGTATGAACGCAGTTATGCGAACAACATGACGCGCCTGCAAAACCTTCCGCTTGATAAGCCCGCGCCATTGCCAACGCAAAGCTATCCGCTGCTGGTGACGGTTGATGATGCAAGGAAGCCAGAAACAGTGCGAGTGGTGGACCCGATGGACCTTTCGGCGACGTTTGGTGTGGGTGTCAGCCTGCGCGGAATGACGCTGGATGTTACCAATGCGGTTGTAACTGAGGGGGTCGTAGAAACGGTTTTGACTTGGTTGGGACCATATCCAGAAACCCGTCTTTATCCGACAATCAGCCCTACAGACTTTTCAATCGAAGCACAGCTACATCACGGTAACTTCAGGGGTCTGCGTTAGGTGGTGTAGGGTGAGCATTCATTACGCACAGTTGTGTCCACCAATGGTGCGTGCAAGCACGGCACCCTACGGGTGATGGGGGTTTGCCGGGCTGAAGCCCGGCCTACGGGGTGGCGGTAGCGCCTAAAAATCGTAGGTGATGCCCTTCTTTTCCCAATCGCCATAGCGCACGGGTTCGGGGCCGATGCGGCCGCCCAATTCCTTTGGCAGGTCGGGCTTGGCGGCTTTGCGGCGGGCCTCGGCTTCGGCAAGGGCACGGAGGGCGGCGGGGGGGAGGGGATGGTCTGTCATGGGGCAATGCCTTGTGGGGGTCGTCCCTGTGATATACGCGGCGCGTGATGCCAATCAAGCCGGAGACGTGCAGATGACCGAAGGGATTGCCGCGCGGGCGGCGGCGGTGGCGCTGCTGGATGCGGTGTTGGGCGAGGGGCGGATGCTGGCGCAGCTGCCGGAGCCTGACTTGCCTGCACCAGAACGGGCGCGGGCAATGCGGCTGACCAACGCGGTATTGCGGCGGATGGATTTTACCGATGCGGTGCTGTCGCCGCATTTGCGCAAGATCCCGCCGGTGACGGTGGTGAATGCGCTGCGGCTGGCGGTGGTGGAAATGGTGGTTCTGGGGGCG
>JANNBG010000349.1:0-2879 GCA_031385205.1 Rhodobacterales bacterium | reverse complement strand
TGCGCCTTGAAATCCGTCGCCAAAATCTCGCCAAACGCGCTTTCCGCAGACCCCGCTGGCGGGCCGTAGTTGTTGGCGAGGTCAAAGTGCGTGATCCCATGGTCAAACGCCGCATGGCAGATTGCGCGTTTTGTCTCATGTGGCGTGTCATGGCCAAAGTTGTGCCACAGGCCCAGCGATATCGCCGGCAACATCAACCCCGACGCCCCACAACGGCGATAGGTCATCTGGTCGTAACGGTCTTCGCGCGCAATGTATGTCATCGGGTCCTCAAGGTTTCTGCACGCCTGTGCGGTTCAGCGTGATCCGGTAGATGCTCGTTGACGCCGTGATATACAATTCGTGCTTCGCCCGCCCGCCAAAGCACAAGTTCGATACAACTTCCGGCACGTTGATCTTGCCCATCAGATGGCCATCGGGTGCTATGCAATGGACGCCATCCCCTGCCGATGACCACACGTTACCATCCGTATCCACCCTGATGCCATCCGCACAGCCCGCGTCAACCTTGTGGAACAGGCGTGAGCCCGACAGCTTTTCCCCAACGTCATACGCCCGGATGTCCTGCTGATCATCCGTAAACATCCGCCCCGTATCCGCCACATAAAGCACAGATTCATCCGGTGAAAATGCCAACCCATTCGGGCAATTCATATCATCCACCATCACCGCAATCGCCCCCGTCACCGCTTCCACCCGGTAAACACGGCAGGGCAATTCCTGTTCCGCCTTGAACCCTTCGAAATCCGTCATGATTCCGTAATGCGGGTCCGAAAACCAGATGGAGCCATCCGATTTCACGACCACATCATTGGGCGAATTGAACTGCTTGCCCTCAAACCCATCCGCAACCACTGTGATGCGCCCGTCATGTTCCGTCCGCGTTACGCGCCGCAAACCATGCTCGCACGATATCAGCCGCCCTTGCGCGTCGCGCGTATGCCCGTTGGTGTAATTGCAGGGGCTACGATAAGTTGAAATCCCCACCCCCGGCGTCCAGCGCAGAATGCGGTCAGATGGGATGTCTGAAAACAGCAAACACCCCGCATCGCCAAACCACACCGGGCCTTCAACCCAGGTGAACCCCGTCGCCAGTTGCACCAGCGGCGAGTTACCCATCACATAAGTCCCGAACACCGGGTCAACAATCTCGTAGTCACTCATGGTCCGGCCCCGGTTATTGCCCGCTGACACTACATCAAACGTAGCGGTTCACCAGATTTTCCAGCCGCTCTTGCCGCCCTGATTTCGGCTGCGGCTCCAAGCCCTCCGCCGTCACCCTGGCCGCCGCCGCCGACAGGTCGCCCTTCAACATCGCCTGTGCTACTGGCTTATCCCACCCTGCATAGCGCGCATCCCGTGCCGCTTCCATCTCACCACCCGCCATCATCGCCGCTGCAGCCTTCATTGCCCGCGCGCAGGTATCCATGCCGCCCACATGCGCGAGGATCAGGTCGGCCGGGTCCAGGCTTTGTCGCCGCACCTTCGCGTCAAAGTTCGTGCCACCCGTCTTGTAACCCCCGGCCCGCAATATCTCATAGAATGCCAGGGCCTTTTCCGCATGGTTATTCGGAAACTGGTCTGTATCCCAGCCCGACTGGTAATCGTTCCGGTTCATATCAATCGACCCGAAAATCCCAAGCGCCGACGCAAGCGCAATCTCATGCTCAAAACTATGCCCCGCCAGAATCGCATGACCCTGCTCGATATTCGTCTGCACTTCCTTTTCCAGCCCGAATTCCTTCAGGAAGCCGTAAACCGTTGCCACATCGTAATCATACTGGTGCTTGCTCGGTTCCTGCGGTTTCGGCTCAATCAGAATCGCGCCTTTGAAGCCGATTTTGTATTTGTATTCAACAACCTGTTGCAAGAACCGCCCCGCATGCGCGCGTTCCTTGCCCAAGTCCGTGTTCAGCAGCGTCTCGTACCCTTCACGTCCGCCCCACAGCACATAATTCGCCCCGCCCAGTTTTAACGTCGCATCCATGCACGACTTCACCGTCGCCGCCGCATAGGCGTAAACGTCCGGGTCCGGGTTTGTGGCAGCACCGCTCATCCAGCGCCGGTTGGAAAACAGATTCGCTGTACCCCACAGCAGTTTCGCCTTATGCGCCGTCTGCTTTTCACCCAGATAATCCACAATCTCTTCCAGATTGCGCGTCGATTCCGCAAAAGTCTTGCCCTCTGGCCGCGCATCCGCATCGTGAAACGCATAAAATGGCGCACCCAGAATATCGAACATCTCGAACGCCACATCAGCTTTCATCTTTGCCAGCGCCATCGTATCGCCGAACCATGGCCGCTCAAACGTCTGCCCGCCGAACGGGTCACCGCCCGGCCAGGCGAAGGAATGCCAATAGGCCACGGCAAACCGCATATGGTCTTCCATGCGTTTGCCCATGATGACCTCATCCGGGTTGTAATGCCGGAACGCAAATTCGTTGGTGCTGGCCTCGCCTTCGAATTTTACCTGCGGGATACCTTGGAAAAAATCGGTCATGTCAGGGCTCCTATTGCCTTCTGCGCCGCGCGATACCGCGCATGGCCATCGTCAAATGCAGCCCGCAGGGCCGGAACAGGGTCGATCTGTCGGGCAATCGGCGGCAATGTCGCGACCTCCGCCCCCGCCCCCGTGGCCGCCATCAGGCCCAGACGCGCGGCACCGAAGGCCCCGCCAAAATCACCCGCCACGGGCAGTTGCACCGGGCAATCCAGCGCCGTCGCAATCGCAGCCAACCAGTACTCCGACTTGGACCCCCCACCCACGCCCAGCAGCCGGTCAAACCTTGTGCCCGTCGCCGCCAGCGCATCGCGGCAATCGCGGATCGCAAAGGTCACACCTTCCAGCACCGCCCGCGTGCCTGCTGCCCGGTCCGTCG
>JANNBG010000341.1:0-4731 GCA_031385205.1 Rhodobacterales bacterium | reverse complement strand
GACTTAGTTTCGGCGACACGAACAGCTTACGCTGCAAGCGCCATTGCCGGAGCACGGTTGTCATTGGCAACTGTACATTTGGTCCGATAACGGTGGTACCTACCGAGCAAAAGCTGGCCCCTTTAGACGTTCGTCGATCCTGTTTCGACCCCACACGCCCCAAATGAAAGGGTGGTTTGGTGGAGTCGCCGGGTACCGCCCCCGGGTCCGAGCCGCGTATTACGGGTGCGTTTATCGCCATAGTCCGCGTTGCCTTGGACACCTGCAACATAGGCCTGGACGATGGCCTGCGCAAGATGTGAGTGGTCTGGCCAAAGTGGCCAGTGGGTTTGCAAAGCCAGGGTGATTGCGCCCGGTGATGCGCGAATCATGTGTTTTGCCAACAGAAGGCCGCAAGGCCCTGAAATTGCAGGAAAAACAACGTATGCTGCACGTCTGCAGAACGTCTGTTTTACGGACGTATGTTCAGCCTACGTTGGGGCTGTCCGGTCAGGCATGCCTGACTTGCCAGTTTGCATCCCCCCGCGCCCTGCGCCCGGCAGCGGAGGGGCATGGGAAAAGTGCATCTTTCGCCCCGGACGCGCCAGCGCGGGGGGGGAAGGGCGTGGTCACGCCACGGCAGCGGTGCAGTAGCGCGTTTCAGGCAAGTCGCATTTCGTGCGGGTAAACGTCCGCTTTGCGGGGCGGACACTCCCTTCTTGCCCGGAATCAAGGGCGAAGCCCGCCGGGCAGCGCCTGACTGCCCGCTCGGGCAGGCGCTTTTGCAACGGTTCCGCGTAGAAATTCGGTGGGATGGGTTGAACCATAAACCGCCCAGAACCTCCGTTGCAGCGCCCACCCGGCGGTCAGGCGCTGCCTTCTGTTATCCCCGGCCAACGACCGCTTTGGGCTCAAAGCAGCGTTCCATCACCCCCCACAGACAGCAACGCCCGACCGCTGCCTGCCGGGCGCAGCCTTGATCTGGTCTGGTCAGAAGCCCGACTTGATCAGCTCAAACTCTGCGATCATCTTTTCGCGGAATTCCGCGCTGACCGGGGTTTGCGTCAACAGCGTGGTGGTGACGGGATCGACAAAGGCGCCCGTCAGTTCTTCTGCCGGGATGGTCGCAAGGCCCGCGCTGTTGGCGCTGGCATAGCCCAGTTCTTCAAGCAAGGCCTTGGCGGATGTCGGAGCCAAAAGGCTGTTGATGAAGTCATAGGCCTTGTCTTCGGACCCAGGCGCATCCTTCATGTTGACATAACCGCAGAACCAAGTTGCGACGCCTTCGGCAGGCGCGCGGTTGAAGCCGATGGGAAAGCCTTCTTTCTGCAGCAGGGCCACGCCGTCATTCCACGACCATGCCACCAGCACTTCGCCCGTGGCCATCAGTTGCGCCTGTTCGGATGGGTCTGCCCAATAGGCGCGGACGTTGGGATGAACGTCGCGCAGCCATTGGGCGGCGGTGGCGAACTGTTCGTCTGTCACGGCGGACCAATCGGTCACACCCGTGGCAAGGAAGGCGAGCGACCAGACGTCATCTGTGCTGTCGGGCAGCGAAATGCGGCCCGCGTATTTGGGGTCTTTGAACACGGCCAAGGTGGCCACATCCGCGGCGGGCACTTCGGTCGTGTTATAGGCGATGGCGGTATAGGCAAAGTCGGTGGGAATGAACCACACGCCTGCCTCATCCTTGAGCACAGGCGAGGACAGCATATTCGCCGGGATATTGGCATATTCCGGGATTTTTGACACATCCCACGGCTCGATCATGCCCACATCGCGGTAGCGCGAGACCGAGGCGGTACACGGGTGGGCGACATCGACCTTGAAGCCGGATGTGACCTTCTGAAAGGCCTCGTCATCATCGGCGAAAAAGGAGTAAGTCGGGTTCTGGCCGTTCTTGGCCACATAATTTGTCAGGACACCGTCGAATTCCCATCCTGCCCAATCGAGGACCAAAAGATCCGGATCAGCAGCATAGGCAGGTGTCATCAGGCCAAGCACCATGGCGGTACTGGCGAGCAGGTTTGTCTGGGACATGTTTGTTCCTCGTCTGTTGGGTGGGAACGTACCTCCCCCGAAGCCGCCCCGCACTGGCATCAAAGTTAGAATAGCACTGGCACTTGCACAAGCACTTGGGTGAAACTGTGGGCAGTGCGGCGGTCGGGCAAGGCCCGCGCGCGGGATTTCGCCCATCCGTGGGGCAAAGCGGGGAGAGAGAGACATGTTTCGGGCATTGGTGGTGGAAAAAGACGCAGAGGGCGCAACGCATGCCGCTGTGCAGGATGTGGCGGATGACCGGTTGCCCGCTGGCGATGTGACGGTGGCGGTGGAATATTCGACGCTAAACTATAAGGACGGCTTATGCCTCGGGCCGGGGGGTGGGCTTGTGCGCACCTATCCGCATGTGCCGGGGGTGGATTTTGCCGGTGTGGTGGAGGCATCGTCGGACGCACGCTATGCGGCAGGGGACCGGGTGGTGCTGACGGGCTGGCGCGTGGGCGAGGCGTGGTGGGGCGGCCATGCGACGCGGGCCTGTGTGAAGGCAGATTGGCTGGTGCCACTGCCTGCGGGCATTTCCACACGGGCTGCGATGGCGGTGGGGACGGCGGGGTTCACGGCGATGCTGGCGGTGATGGCGCTGGAAGACCACGGGCTGGTGCCCAATGCGGGTGAGGTGCTGGTGACAGGAGCCGCGGGGGGTGTGGGGTCAGTGGCCGTGGCGTTGCTGGCGGGGCTTGGGTATGACGTGGCGGCGGTGACGGGGCGGCCGGAGACGGAGGCGTATTTGCGGGGTTTGGGGGCCACGCGGATTGTGCCACGGGCGGAGTTGGCAGAGGTGGTGAAGCGGCCGTTGGAGGCGGAGACCTGGGCGGGCTGCATTGATGCGGTGGGCGGCGCGATGCTGGCACGGATCTTGGGGCAGATGAAGCATCGCACATCGGTGGCGGCGGTGGGTTTGGCGGGGGGTGCGGCATTGCCTGCATCGGTGGTGCCGTTTTTGTTAAGGGGGATCAATCTGTTGGGGATTGATTCAGTGCTGTCACCTTATGCAGAACGGGTGCGGGCGTGGGACAGGATTGCGCGGGATTTGCCGATGGAGAAACTGGAGGCGATGGTGCAGATGGCGGGACTGGGGGACTTGCCAAAGTTGGGTGCTGCGATCCTGAAAGGTGAGGTGCAGGGCCGGGTGGTGGTGGACGTGAAGATTTGACGATTTTTCTGCGAAAAATCAGCGCTTTGCGATATGATATGAATGTAATGGATGAACGGGGACATGATGCTGGATATGGATTTTGTGCGGGCGCAGTTTCCGGCGTTTCAGTCGGAGGCGTTCAGGGACGAAGCGTTCTTTGAAAATGCGGGGGGATCGTTTCCGTGCCAGCAGGTGGTGGCGCGGCTGACGCGGTTTTACCATGACCGCAAAGTGCAGCCCTATGCGCCCTATGCGGCGGCTGAGGCGGGTGGGGCAGAGATGGATGAGGCGCGCACGCGGCTGGCAGGCCTGATGGGGGTGGATCGCACCGAGGTGAGTTTCGGGCCTTCGACGAGCGCGAACACCTATGTGCTGGCGCAGGCGATGCGGGTTTACATGGGCGGCAAGGGTGCTGTTGTGGTGACCAATCAGGACCATGAGGCGAATTCAGGGGTGTGGCGGCGGCTGGCGGACAGCGGTGTGGAGGTACGGGAATGGTGCATTGATCCGGATACCGGGCTGTTGGATACGGATGATCTGGCGGCACTGCTGGCGGATGGGCAGGTGCGGCTGGTGGCGTTTCCGCACTGTTCCAACGTGGTGGCGGCGATCAATGATGTGACGGCGATCTGTGCGATGTGCCGCAGTGCGGGCGCGTGGACGGTGGTGGATGGGGTCAGCTATGCGCCGCATGGGATGCCGGATATTCCAGCACTGGGCTGCGATGTGTATCTGTATTCGGCGTACAAGACCTATGGCCCGCATCAGGGGATCATGGTGATCCGCGATGCGATGGGGCAGGCTTTGCCGGCGCAGGGGCATTATTTCAATGCGGGCACGTTGTATAAGCGGTTTACGCCTGCGGGGCCGGATCATGCGCAGATTGCGGCCTGTGCGGGGATGGCGGATTATATTGACGCGCTGGCGGCGCGGCACGGATTTGTGGGGGATGCAGCGGTGCGGAACCGGGGTGTGCATGATCTGATGCGCAGCGCGGAGGTGGCGGTGGTGGCACCCTTGCTGGACTATCTGAGCGCCCGCAATGATGTGCGGTTGATCGGGCCGCGATTGGCTGCTGACCGCGCACCGACGGTGGCGGTGGAGTTGGCTGGGGCGGCGGAGCCTGTGGCGGTGGCGCTGGGCAAGCTGGGGATCAACTGTTGGGGTGGGGATTTCTATGCGGTGCGACCTTTGACGGCGATGGGGGTGGATTTGGACAAAGGCGTTTTGCGGATGAGTCTGGTGCATTACACGAGTGCTGCGGATGTGACGCGGTTGATCGGGGCGTTGGACCGGGTGTTGTGATCGGGGCACGCGCTGGGGGGCTGTCGGCCCCCCAGACCCCCCGAAGATAGTTAAGAACAGAGGAAGCCACGAAGTGATCCGATGCGACGGTGGCCGCGTAACCTGATGAACCAGAGAGTTCGCCCCACCACATGACCGATGCGCCCCTGATTGTCTGGTTCCGCCGCGATTTGCGGCTGGGTGATCATATGATGCTGGCGCAGGCGGTGGCGACGGGGCGGCCCCTGATCCCGGTGTGCATTCTTGATCCT
>JANNBG010000273.1:0-3787 GCA_031385205.1 Rhodobacterales bacterium | reverse complement strand
GTGGCTGTTAGCGTGCTGCTCGCCCCGGATTCGACGCCGCAACAGCTCGGCAAACGAAGGATGCAGCAGCCCCATCGCCCCCAACAGCGCCTCAATCGTCACCCCCGCCCCAATGCGGATCACATCCCCCTCACGCGCGATCCGCTGCAACTCTGCGATCCCACCCAGAAACGCCACCTCCCCCAAATCCCGGAACTGCTTGGTCACCCACAGCCCCACATCCGTCGCCCCCGCGATCAGCGTTGCCTCCGGATGTGCCACATACCACGCTGCCAGCGCATCCACCGTGACAGGATACATCGCCCCATCAGGCACCTCGCCTGTGAAACGATCAGCCATCCACGCCGGAACAGGCACACTTTCCACAGCCTCCGACGCCCGCACAATCGGCGCGTATCCCGTGCAGCGGCACAGATTGCCCGCCAGCACGTCATCATGATCCCTGCGCCCCTGCAGATGCCCCACCGCCATGTTCACCACAAACCCCGGGGTGCAGAACCCGCATTGCGACCCATGATGCGCCACCATTGCCGTCTGCACCGGGTGCGCCTCACCCTTCGGCCCGCTGATCCCTTCAACCGTCCGCACCGCCTTGCCCGCCAGCTGCGGCAAAAACAGGATGCACGCGTTCAGCGCCCGCACCCCTTGCGCATCCGTCACCATCACCGTGCAGGCCCCGCAATCCCCCTCATTGCAGCCCTCTTTGGTCCCGCACAGCCCCCGGTCCTCGCGCAACCAATCCAGCAACGTGCGCGTAGGCGCCTGCCTCGTCAGCACCACCGGCGTTCCGTTCAGGTGAAACGCAATATCCGTCATGAGAAATGCCTGCCGCGGTCTCTGCGATCTGGGCCTTCTGCGCGCCCGCCCGATGCGGCGTAAAACGGGACACGCGCCCTTTGCCTCACTAAAGCGGCACCCCTGACCCCACGCAAGCCCTAACTGCACCTTCCCCCCGCCCCGCCCCTTCGTTAGGCTGTGCGCATGACAAACACCCCCCGTTTCATCCATCTGCGTGTGCATACCGAGCATTCCCTGCTCGAAGGCGCTGTTCCTGTCAAAAAACTCATCGCCCTGTGCGAAAAGGCTGCCATCCCCGCCGTTGCCGTCACCGACACAAATAACATGTTCGCGGCGTTGGAGTTTTCCGTCACCGCTCTCGCCGCTGGCATCCAGCCCATCGTCGGTTGCCAGATCAGCCTTGCGCACGACCCAGCCACCCCCGGTGAACGCCCGCGCCTGCCTGCCCCCATCGTTTTGCTGGTGCAGAACGAGGCGGGCTATATGAACCTGATGAAACTGAACTCCTGTTTATATATCGGCAAAGGCGGCCAACTGCCGCAAGTGACTATTGCCGAACTACGGGCCCATTCCGACGGACTGATCTGCCTCACCGGCGGCCCCGAAGGCCCCTTGGCCCGCCTTATTGCCAGTGGCCAAATGCCTAAGGCCCAGGTGCTGATGGATCACCTCGCCGCCGCCTTTCCATCCCGCCTCTATGTCGAACTCCAACGCCACCCCGGTGAAGGTACCCGCCTGCCCGATGCCGAGGCCCAGTCCGAACGTGGCCTGATCGACATGGCCTATGCCATGGCTCTGCCCTTGGTCGCCACGAACGACGTCTATTTCCCAAAAAGCGATATGTATGAAGCACATGATGCGCTTATCTGCATCGCCGACGGGGCCTATATCGACCAACAACACCCCCGCCGCCGCCTGACCCCCCAGCACTATTTCAAGTCCGAATCCGAAATGTGCACCCTCTTCGCCGACCTGCCAGAAGCCCTCGAAAACACCGTTGAAATCGCCCGCCGCTGCGCCTTCGCCGCCTTCAAACGCAAGCCCATCCTGCCCAAATTCGCCGATGACGAGGTGGATGAACTTCGCCGCCAGTCAAAGGAAGGGCTTGCCGCCCGCCTCGCCGTCATCCCCCATGCCGTCACCGTTGCAGAATATGAACAACGGTTAGATTTCGAACTCGGCGTTATCGAACAGATGGGCTTTCCCGGCTATTTCCTCATCGTCGCCGACTTCATCCAATGGTCAAAAAAACAGGGCATCCCCGTCGGCCCCGGTCGTGGCTCCGGTGCGGGCTCCCTCGTCGCCTATGCTCTCACCATCACCGACCTCGACCCCTTGCGTTACGGCCTGCTGTTCGAACGGTTCCTCAATCCCGAACGCGTCTCCATGCCCGATTTTGACATCGACTTCTGCATGGACCGGCGTGAAGAAGTCATCACTTACGTGCAAGACCGCTATGGCCGCGACCGTGTCGGCCAGATCATCACTTTCGGTGCCCTTCTGTCCAAAGCCGCTATCCGCGATGTTGGTCGTGTGCTGCAAATGCCCTATGGTCAGGTCGACCGCCTGTCCAAGATGATCCCCGTCGAAGGCGTCAAACCTGTCAGCATTACCAAAGCCTTGGCTGACGAGCCACGCCTGCGCGAGGCCGCCAAGGAAGAGGTTGTCAAACGATTGTTAGATTACGGCCAGCAGATCGAAGGCCTGCTGCGAAACGCCTCCACCCATGCCGCTGGCGTCGTCATCGGTGACCGCCCCTTGGACGAACTGGTCCCCCTTTATCAAGACCCCCGTTCCGACATGCCCGCCACCCAGTTCAACATGAAATGGGTAGAGGCGGCAGGTCTGGTCAAGTTCGACTTCCTCGGCCTCAAAACCCTAACAGTCATTCAGAATGCCCTCGATCTGCTCCGCCAGCGCAACATCAGCATCGACATCAGCCTGATCCCGCTGGACGATAAAACCAGCTTCGACCTCTATGCTTCTGCCAAAACCGTCGCCGTGTTTCAGGTCGAGTCCAGCGGCATGATGGATGCGCTGCGCCGTATGAAACCCACCTGCATCGAGGATATCGTCGCCCTCGTCGCCCTCTATCGCCCCGGCCCGATGGAGAATATTCCCACCTATTGCGAGGTGAAAAACGGCCTGCGCGATCTGGAGTCCATCCATCCCACCATCGACCACATCTTGGCCGAAACCCAAGGCATCATCGTTTATCAGGAACAGGTGATGGAAATCGCGCAGGTCATGGCCGGCTACTCCCTTGGCGGCGCTGATCTTTTGCGCCGCGCCATGGGTAAAAAGATCGCCGAAGAAATGGCCAAGGAACGCCCGAAATTCATCGAAGGTGCCGCCGCCACGCATAGTATCGGGCGTAACAAGGCGGGTGAGGTGTTCGACCTGCTGGAGAAATTCGCCAATTACGGTTTCAACAAATCCCACGCCGCAGCCTATGCCGTGGTCAGCTATCAGACGGCTTGGCTGAAGGCCAACCATCCGGTCGAATTCATGGCCGCCGTCATGAACTGCGATATCCATCTGACCGATAAGCTGGCCGTTTACAAACGAGAGGTCGATAAACTCGGCATCAAGACTATCGCCCCCTGCGTGAATGCCTCACTTGCCACGTTTTCCGTGGCAAATGGTGCCGTTGTTTACGCCCTGGGCGCGCTAAAGAACGTCGGCGTTGAAGCAATGCGAATGATCGTTCATGCGCGGGGTGACAAACCCTTCCTAACCCTTTTCGATTTCGCCCGCCGCACTGATTTGAAACGCATTGGCAAACGCCCGATGGAAATGCTCGCCCGCGCCGGGGCCTTTGACGCGCTCGATGCCAACCGTGCCCGTGTCTTTGAATTGCTGGATGCGCTGGGGGCCTATTCCGCCGCGATCCACGACGCGAAATCCTCCAACCAGGTGTCGCTGTTTGGCGACGCGGGCACCGATATTCCCGAACCACGCCTGCCCTTCCGCGACGATTGGCTGCCCA
>JANNBG010000272.1:0-1836 GCA_031385205.1 Rhodobacterales bacterium | reverse complement strand
GGCGACGCGGCCTCACCCGCCTTGAACGCCGTTGGTTCTTTGGAATTGATCCCCCACGCGCTGACCGCAGACCCTGCCCCTTCGAACAGGCGCCCTTCGATCACAAAGGCCCCATCCTTTTGCACCTCATCGCCTGCCACCCGAATGGCCGGCAGTTGTTGTTCCTGCGTGCTCAAGGCCTGCCACCAGCCCGATGTCGCAATCTGGTCGCCACTGCGAAACGATGACACCAGCAACCCGAATGTTGGCAGCACCCACAAGGCCACAAGGAAGATGACTGACAGATGCACAGCCCATGTCAACGATGATTTTTTGCCTACGATGTTGTCCATGTTACCGCATCTCCTTGCGCGCATTGTAGACGTTCCACACAAGGATCGGCATCACCAGCAGCATGATGATCATCGCACTCGCCGACCCCACGCCCCAGTCATTGGCGCGGAACAGCTTGTCGAACATGTAATTGGCCAGAACCTGCGTTTCCCACTGGCCATTGGTCATCGCCAGCACGATATCGAACACCTTCAGCACCGTGATGGTGATCGTCGTCCACACCACCACAATCGTGCCCATGATCTGCGGGATCTTGATCTGAAAGAACACCTGAAACGGGTTGGCCCCATCCAGGATCGCCGCCTCGATCGTGTCTTCTGGCACCCCGCGCAACGCGCCAGACAGGATCACCATGGCAAAGCCCGTTTGTATCCACACCAGCACGATCATCAGGAAAAAGTTGTTCCAGAACGGTGTCGTCAGCCATGTCTGCTCTTTGCCATAAGGCAGGTCAGCCGCGTAAATCCCGTACAGCCATCCCAGCAGAGCATAGACCAGCCACGCGCCGATCAGCCCTGCAATCACCCTGCCCACCATGACCACGGCAGACCCGCCTGCCCCGCGCAGCATGGGCCGCACAATCAGCCAGACCGCCCAGGCAATGCCCAACGCAATCGCCGCCACCGTCAGCGCGGGCAACACCTTGACCACCAGCACAGACCAGAACCCGCCGCCCATCTTCAACCAGATTGCATTCATCAACCCGATTTGCGCCTGTTCAATGGGCCGCGTGTCATAGATCAGCTTCCAGATCACCGAAGCGCCCACAAAAGAAATCGCCATCGGCATAAAGATCAGCGCTTTCGCGATATTGCCCCACCAGATGCGGTCCGTCAGTTGTGCCGCCAGCAGGCCAAATGCCGTTGACATGGCAGGCACCACAATCAGCCACAACATATTGTTCTTCATCGATTCCCAGAATTTGTCTTCGCCAAACATCTGGGTGTAATTCGCAAATCCCACAAATTCCCGCGTGTTCGCGGGCCCGCTTTTCGTGAAAGACAGCCACAATGTCGCAAACACCGGATAAGCGAGATAGAGGCCAAGCGCCACCAAGGCGGGCATCAGGAACAGCCATGGGCGGATCATATTGGCGCGGTTGATGTTGCGCCCGATGTTCGGGCCGCGATTGGGGAACAGAACTTTGTCCAGAAAGAGGTTGGAGAAATAGAAATAACAAACACAACCGCCGACGCCAAAGATGATGGTTAGCAATGCTTGCAATGCAGGATTCATGTGCCCCTCCCAAGACAGCAATCAGTCAAATGCGGGCAGGCGCGGGTCGTTATCCGCGCCTGCCCGAATGATGCAGCCTTACTTCGGCCAGCCCGACTCGATGGTGTCGGCCACTTCCTGGGCCGTTTTGCCACCCACATAATCGACCATGCCGGTCCAGAACGTACCTGCACCAACAGCCGGGTTCATCAGGTCTGACCCGTCAAAGCGGAAGGTCGTGGCGTTCAGCAGGATTTCGCCCTGCTTTTTCGCCGCAGCACTGCCGTA
>JANNBG010000262.1:0-1896 GCA_031385205.1 Rhodobacterales bacterium | reverse complement strand
GCCTGCTGTTGTCCAAAACCAATTTCGGCAACTGGGTCCGCGCCACCGGCGGTTTTCTACCCGCAGCCGAGGCTTTGGGGATTCCGGCCAACAAGGTGAAAATCGCCTGCTTCATGATCTGTTCAGTTCTGTCAGGGCTGGCCGGGCTGATCCAGGTGCTGCGGCTGGGCTCGCCCTTGCCCTCCATCGGTGAAGGGTTAGAACTTCAGGCGGTTGCGGCAGCGGTGATTGGTGGCACGGCGCTGGCGGGGGGCATCGGGTCGATCATCGGCGGCATCATCGGGGCGGTGCTGATCCGGGTGATTGATAATGGCATGGTGATGTCACAGGTCGACAGCAACTGGTTCAAGTTTGCCGTCGGTGCGCTGACCATTCTGGCGGTGGTCGGCAATTCATGGCTGCGCAAACGCGGCCGCGCAATGAAGATAGAGGTGGAACGATGACCCCCATTATCACCGTCCGCAATCTGCACAAATGGTATTCCGGCGTGCATGCGCTGAAAGGGGTTTCGCTGGATGTGATGCCCGGTCAGGCCTTGGGTCTGGTGGGCGACAATGGCGCCGGAAAATCCACCCTCATCAACATCCTGTCCGGCCTGCACCGGCAGGATGAAGGCGAGATCCTGGTCGAGGGCCAGCCCACCGATATCCGCAACCCCAAGGATGCGATGCGGCTGGGGATCGAGACGATCTATCAATACAATTCCATGGTGCCGATCATGTCGATTGCGCGCAACATGTTCATTGGACGCGAGCCACTGAAATATGCGATTGGCAGCTTTGGCATTCTGGACGAACGCAAGATGCGCGCGGACTCGGTGGCGGCGATTGCCAATGTCGATCTGCATCTGCGCTCACCGGATGCGCTGGTCGGCGAGTTGTCGGGCGGTCAGCGCCAGGGTGTGGCGATTGCGCGGGCCATGCATTTCAAATCCAAGGTGATGATCCTGGACGAGCCGACCAACCATCTGTCGGTCAAGGAAACCGCCAAGGTGATCGGCTTTGTGCAGGGATTAAAGGCGCAAGGCGTGACGAGCATCTTTATCAGCCATAATATCCAGCATGTCTTTGCCTGCTGCGACCGTGTGGTGGCGATGGCCTTGGGCAAGGTGGTGCTGGACAAGCCGGTGTCTGAAACCTCAATTGATGAAATACACACGGTGCTTTGAATGACGCAGCCTGCGGGAAGACATGCACCGCTGACGAACCAAAACACGGGCGCGGACGGGGGCTGTGAAATGGACGCCTCGCCCACGCCGCACCACAGTCAAAAAGGTGTCACCATGGACATGACCCCCATCCCAGTGGACCAGCGCGACTATGGCCTTACGGGCCGTGACGGACGACACGCCGTTGAAATCGGCCTTGCCTCGGCGGAATGGTATCATTCGGATGTGCCCCGCAAAGTGATGAAAGACCTGATGCAACGCAGCGACGGCCCCGCGCTGCGCGACACCGCCCTGTGGTTTGCCCTGCTGTTTGGCACGGCGGCTGGCGGCATCTGGTTCTGGGGCAGTTGGGTTGCCGTGCCGTTCTTTATCGTCTACGGCGTGCTTTACGGATCATCCTGTGACAGCCGCTGGCACGAATGCGGCCATGGCACCGCGTTTCGCACCCCATGGATGAACGACCGGGTCTACCAAATCGCCAGCTTCATGGTGATGCGCAACCCGGTGACATGGCACTGGAGCCACGCCCGCCACCATACCGACACCTATATCGTGGGCCGTGACGCCGAAATCGTCTGGATGCGCCCGCCGAAAACCCTGCCGCCAACCGCCAGACCCTACCGCGACGCATTCCATAATCTGGACATTGCCCGCGCGGCAGAATGACCTGCGCGCCCTGAAAAGCGCGGCGCAATTGACCATGTTCCGGATATTGGCGCTGTTGGCTG
>JANNBG010000253.1:0-5874 GCA_031385205.1 Rhodobacterales bacterium | reverse complement strand
ACACACCCGCATATCCGCAGCACACGCCCCAGCCAGATGGACCGCGCGACGTTTCTGGCGCGGTTTGCGGGGATATTCGAGCATTCGGCTTGGATTGCAGAACGCGCGTGGCATCTGGAACTTGGCCCCGCGCATGATACGGCTATCGGGTTGCACAACGCGCTGTGCCGCGCGTTCCGCACAGGGTCCGAGGCGGAACAGTTGCGTGTGCTGCGGGCGCATCCAGACCTTGCGGGCAAACTTGCCCTTGCCCGGCAACTGACCGCTGAAAGCACCAATGAACAGGCCAGTGCGGCGTTGGACGCGCTGTCCGATGCGGAACGCGCGCGGTTTCAAACCCTGAACGCGGCCTATATGGCCAAGCACAATTTCCCCTTCATCATCGCTGTGCGTGACCACACCAAGGCCAGCATCCTGCAGGCTTTCCAGACCCGCACTGCCAACGATCCATCAGCCGAATTCCGTACCGCCTGCACGCAGGTCGAACGCATCGCGGCGCTGCGCCTCAAGGACATCCTGCCATGACCGACTACCATTTCCCGCCCGGTGGCCTGCCGCCACAAATCGCCTTGCACACGGGCCGTGCCGTGTTCACCACCGCCTATTGCGTCATCCCGTCGGGTTGCTTCACCGATATCGTTACCAGCCAATTGCCGAACTGGCACCAAACGCGCCTGTGGCTGATCGCGCGCCCGATGACCGGTTTTGCCGAAACCTTCAGCCAATATGTGATGGAGGTGCAGCCGGGTGGCGGGTCTGACGCGCCCGATGCCGAAACGGGTGCAGAGCATGTGATCTTTGTCACCGACGGCCTGTTGACCCTGACCATCGACGGCACAGGCTATGACCTTGACGCAGGCGGTTACGCCTTCGTCCCCGCTGGGGCCAAATGGACGCTGCTGGTGGAAGGGTCCACGCCTGCGCGCTTCCACTGGATCCGCAAACTCTATGCCGCAGCCCCCGGCATTGCCGCACCGACTGCCTTTGTTACCAACGAACGCCTGATCCCACCGATCGCCATGCCCGATGCGGGCGGCGCATGGGCCACCACGCGCTTTGTTGACCCCGCCGATCTGTCGCACGACATGCATGTGAATATCGTCACCTTCCAACCCGGCGGCGTGATTCCGTTTGAAGAGACGCATGTGATGGAACACGGCCTGTACGTCTTGCAGGGCAAGGCTGTCTACAAGCTCAATCAGGATTGGGTGGAGGTGCAGGCAGGCGATTTCATGTGGCTGCGCGCCTATTGCCCGCAAGCCTGTTACGCCGCCGGCCCCGGCCCGTTCCGCTATCTGCTTTACAAGGACGTGAACCGCCATGCCGCCTTGCGCGGTCCGGGGGCATTCGGCCCACCTCGCTGATTTCATCTTCCCATAACTATCCCACGGGGGTCCGGGGGTGTGAAACCCCCGGCGGCCCATCACGAAAGCCACGATGCAGATCAAAACCCAGCCCCTGACTGCCACCGCCTTTGCCCCTTTCGGCGATGTCCTTGATACCGCAGGCGATTTCCGCCTGATCAATGATGGCCTGTGCCAACGCTTCCACGACCGCGCGCTGATCGACATTGCGGATGGCCGCACCGGCATCAGCATCTTCAACGCACAACCGCGCAGCTTGCCCTACACCTTCGATCTGATCGAACGTCACCCGTTGGGATCACAAGCCTTCATCCCCATGACCCCGCATCCCTTCCTCGTCATCGTGGCCATCAGCCCCGACGATACCCCGAAAGCTTTCCTTGCCAACGGCAGCCAAGGCATCAACCTGCATCGTGGCACATGGCATGGCGTCTTGACGCCCTTGCACGCTCCGGGCCTGTTCGCCGTCATCGACCGCATCGGTGAAGGCGCAAACCTGCTGGAACATCGTTATGCCACGCCCTCGGTTGTCACGGCCTGACCAGACAAATGCGTATGCTTGAACGCATCGTCGTATTTCAGGCCATATCCCGCCAGCCGGTCAAACCCCACATGCGCCAGCCAGATCAGACCCAAGGCCAGCGCCATGGGTAACACCAGCCATCCCAGCACGCACAATGACAGCGGCCCCAGCGTGCTGTGACCAAGGTTATAGACCGCAGCGCCAAACCGGGGTCAGCGCAGATAGCCCAGCATTGCCATATCGGGCACAAGAAACAGGATGGCAAATAGGCCCCAACCCGCATCTGTCTGGGCATAGACCAGCGTTGCAACCCCCAGCAAGGCGGCCCCTTCGGCCTGCAAGATCAGCCTGGGCAATCCCGTTGTCGTGCCATTCATCGTCTTTCTCCTGGGCATCTTCGCTTTGCCCAGTTTCGCAAAGGACCACCCTCAACGCCATTGTCTAAGGGCGTTCATCCCCCTAGAAGAAAGTGATGAACCCGTCGCCCCTGTCTTGGGATTTGATTGCCACCTATCTGGCTGTGCGCGACACGCACAGCCTGTCGGCTGCCGCGCGGCATTTGCACCTGTCGCAACCCACGGTGCGACGGCAGATCGAGGCTTTGGAGGCGCATCTAGGCGTGACCGTGTTCACGCGCAGTGCCACGGGTCTGGCGCCCGCGCCGGGTACCGATGGGTTGCTTGCGCTTGGCACAGAGATGCAGGCCCTGTCAGATGCCTTTGCGCGCCGGGCAAAGGGCGCTCAGGTGCCGGATCAAGGGCGCGTGCGGGTATCTTGCTCCGAGGTTTTTGCGACAGAAATCCTGCCGCCGATCATTGCCACGCTGCGCGCCACGCATCCCGGCCTGATCGTAGAACTGTCCGTCACCAACCGTACCGAGGATATCCTGCAACGCGCCGCCGACATCGCCATTCGCCTGATCCAACCGCAGCAGGATGCGCTGGTCGCGCAAAAGGTGGGCACCACGATGGTTGGCCTGTATGCCTTGCCCGGGCTTGTGGACCCTGCCATCGACTACGCCACCTTTCAGCAGCACGGCCCATTTATTGGTGAGGATCGCGATACGATGATCGCCAATGGCTTTCGCGCCAAGGGCCTGACGCCGCCTGCAAATATCGTCTTTCGCACCGATAGCCAGCCCGCCCAACTCGCCGCCCTGCGGGCAGGCGTGGGGGCCGGGATTTGCCAGGACCGCTTGGCCAAGGGGCTGGCGCGTCTTTGCCCCGATCTTGGCTTTGCCCTGGACACATGGGTCATCATGCACGAAGATCTGCGCCACGCGGGCCCCGTGCGCCGCGTGTTTGACCATCTGGTAGCCGCCTTGCGTTAGGTGCGCGTCTCCCACGTCAACCCGCGTGCCGCGCCTGCAGCGAACCCCATCCAGTCGTCGGTCAGATACGCTGCCATTGCCGCATCGCCCTTGAGGTGAAGCCCCAGAAATGCGGTCACATAATGCTGCAGGATGTTGTTCATCCGTACGGTATCCCACACCGCGTCCGCATAGTGGTCAAATGGCATGAAATCCAGATGCGGCGATGGCTCCCACGCCTCCCACGGGGCTGGGATTGGCGCAGCGGCGTTATGTGCGGCCCCTTTAAACGTCAGCAAATGCCGCTGCGTGCCCACCGCCTCATCAAAGATCAACCGCATGCCCATGGCATAGCCTGATACCTCATCCGCACTGCCCGCCACGATCAGCGCAGGCACCTGCAAGCCCGCCAAGCCTGCCGCATCCCACGCCCCCCTTTGCCGTCCCCATGCCCCAATCGGCACGATGGCCTTTAGGCGTGGATCGACGATCGGCGTCATATGCCGCTGCAGCAATCCCTGTGGCGGCACGACGTCTTCGGCCATCGCAGCCGCAGCCAAACCCGCGCCGCCCGATATCAGCGCGCCATAACCGCCCATCGAATAGCCGATGATCGCCACGGCTGATGTATCGGCCAGCCCCGCCAGCGCGTTGATAACAAAAGCCGTATCCAGCGGGCGGTTATACAGCGTCGACGCAAAAGCCACCTTATCGGCATAGGTGCTGTCGGTATGGTCAATGCTGGCAACGACATAGCCCTTGGAGGCGAGGTTTTCCCCCAGATGCCCCATCAGCATCCGGTTGCCCGGATAACCATGCGACAGGATCACCAGCGGAAATGCACCTTTGGCTTGCTTGGCATCACGGCAGGCCCGCCCTTGCAGCGCAATTTGGCGGTGCCCGTCACGCAGAAGCGTGTGATAGGTTGTACCAACGAGGGTGCCGGGAACGGCGGGATACCACAGTTCCACTGTCAGCGTTCGGTCATAGCGTGCGACGGTATCGTCGGTGGTGTTGAGAATGTCGATGCGCCCCGGTTCGCACAGTTGGATGGTTCGTACACCAACAGGCTGTGGTCCGAATGCTGCCAAGGCAGGCGCGTCGGGGCGGATCAGGTCAATGCGGTTGGCGTGCGGGTGCTGCATAAGGGCAAGATGGGGTCGGGTCAGCCGGGCGTCCACCCCAAATGCAAAACGGGGGCGGCTTTCGCCACCCCCGTTTCAATATCGTATGCCGAAAGACTTATGCGAGGGCGAGGTTGATCGCCGACTCGCGGCCATCACGGCCGGATTCGATGTCAAAGGTCACTGCCTGACCGTCGTCCAACTGGCGGATGCCAGCGCGTTCCATGGCCGAGACGTGCACGAACACATCTTTGCCGCCGTTCGCCGGAGCGATAAAGCCGAAGCCTTTTGTTGAGTTGAACCATTTCACGGTGCCATTAGCCATCGTGAGATCTCCTGTTTCGTCTTGCGCCACCCGCAGCATGCGATGGCCTGGCCCAGTCACATCAAGATCCAGAACTGATGCCGCAAGGGAACAGATGGTCGAGTTTAGTGATAACGCCCGCGCCATATGCGCCGAAGTGGGCCTTTACACAAGCCTTTAATGCAACCATCGGCGGAACCGGGCGCAGGAGCGAACTGGACGAAAGCGGCGCGCCCTGCATATGGTATGCGCAAAGAGGTGCCCCACATGATCGGCCTTACTGTTCCCACGCTGACCGGCGCAGCACGGCCTGGTCTTTGCACCGATTGTGGTGTGTCGCGCATGAAGGACCCGACGGCCTGTGGCAAGGCGTGTCAGTTTATCAAGCCCGACTATGCCGGATTGGAACGAAAGACTCACGGGCGTGTGGCGTTCACAGAAGGTGATGAGGCGTTCTTTGGTGTGATGCAATGCATGCAACGTGCGCGTCTGGCGCCTGCCGCCCCCGGTGCGCAATGGACGGGAATCACGACCGCGATTGCCGCGCGGCTGCTGGAAACCGGCGCTGTCGATGCGGTGCTGACCGTGGCCCCGGACCCGGTGGACAAATGGAAACCCCTGCCGGTGATCGTGACGGACCCTGCCGCCATGGCCCATGTGCGCGGCATGCGTATGGGGTATGCGCCGACAGTCGCCTTGCTGGAACCTGCGGCTGCTGCGGGGCATAAGCGGATCGCGATGATTGGTATTCCGTGTCAGGTCTATGCGTTGCGGGCGTTGGAAGTGTCGCTGGGGTTTGATCGGATTTATGTGATCGGTACGCCCTGTTCGGACAACACGACAACGGCAAATTTCCATACTTTTCTGAACCTGCTGGATGCCAAACCGGACACGATCAGCTATCTGGAGTTTCGGGCCGATTTCAAAGTGGAACTGCGCTTTGACGATGGGCGAAAGGCACGGATGATCCCGTTTCTGCAGCTGCCGATCAGCCAGTTGCCGGATGATTTCTTCCCCCTTACCTGCAAGACCTGTGTGGATTACACCAATCGTTTGGCTGATATAACAGTGGGTTACATGGGTGGTGATGGTGCCCAATGGGTCATTGCGCGCAATGCGCGGGGGGCGGAACTGCTGGGGTTGCTGGGGGATGATCTGGCGACATCACCCTTGACGGACAAGGGCAAACGGCAGGGCGCGGTGAAGGGGTTCATGGAAAATACGGCACGCGCGGCGGGGGGGATGCCGTT
>JANNBG010000217.1:0-3018 GCA_031385205.1 Rhodobacterales bacterium | reverse complement strand
CGGATCAGATCCTGATCTTCACCACCATAGATCAGATCATACCCCGACCCACCGTTCAGAATGTCATTGCCACCGTTGCCATAGATGTAATCCGTCCCATCCGCATTGGCCCGGTTGGCCCAGTTGGCATCGGCATAGGGCCCGACGGGTGCGGTATCGCCATACACTGTATCGTTGCCATCACCCCCGGTCAGGTTGTCACCGCTGACACCCGATACGATACCCGGCCCATAGAGATCACCCACCAACAAGCTGCCCACCAGCGACCCCGCCGTCACCGTCAGGGTATTGCTGAAGTTGATGTATGTCGTGATGTTGTTGTTTACGGTGCTGTAAGCCTGACCGTAAAGGACGCCCGTACCGATAAGGGGCCCGCCAATATTCGGCATTTGCATTCTCCAAATAAACAACGCCACCCAGTGGCGACTGATGACATGCAGCAAAATTTGTCTGCTGAGTCAGGTTTTGCAGAATTTCCCGTTATGTCAAGTCAACATTTCAACGGCTGACCGCGCCGCAAACCCGGCCCAGATCGCGCGCCCACGCGCTTTGCTGCAACGCCCAGTTGCACAAACCCACTGCACCTATTGCATCCATTGAAAATCGCCAAACGTGACCACCGACCCGTCCGGCAATTCCGCAAACAGTGTGCGCCCGCCTATGCCAGACCCGTTCGAGTCGTAATAAAGCCTGCCCGTCGCCTTGACGTAGATGATGTTATCGCCTGCATCCACGCTCGCGAAACTCGTGCCCGTATTGATCGCGCGGAATTCACCCAGATCGAAGGCTGCGCCAAGACCGACGAAGGTGTCATTGTCCAGCACGATATTATCCAGCCCATGTTCCCAATGGGTGATCGTATCCACATTCGTCGTGCCGCTCAGCGCGGTGTTGAACACAAAGTCATCCACCGCCCCATCATCAAGCGCGGTAGCCAGCGTGTCATTTCCCACCCCGCCATACAGCCAGTCTGTATCAGCCCCGCCCGTCAGCACATCACGGCCTGCACCACCATAGACATGGTCTATGCCCTCATCGCCTTTGATCGTGTCATTGCCATCCTGGCCATACAGCGTGTCACGCCCGGTTTCAGCATTGGATGAAATCGCACCCCCATGGATGCTGTCGTCGCCAATGCCGCCATAAACCAGATCGCCATCATCGCCGCCCCAGATGGAATCGTTGCCTTCATTGCCATAGATCGTATCCGCCGCATCCTTGGCGAAAGACCCGCCCAGACTGCCATAAGATTCGCCCACCAGAAAATCCGCGCCGCCCAAGCCATAAATCGTATCCGCCCCTTCACCGCCAATCAGGCTTTCCCGCCCGTCGCCGCCATACAGGCTATCGTTTCCCGCCTCGCCGTAACCTGCGCCCCCCTGATCGTCGGCCCCGGGGCCGTCCATGATGATAAAGTCATTCCCTGTGCCGCCATAAATATTGTCATAGCCGATGCCACCGCTCAGATAATCCCGGCCGCCCTTGCCATACAGGTAATCGATCCCCCCGGTCGACGTGCCCGTGTCCGGGCCAGCGTTTGCCCAAAGGCCAACCGGGGCCGTATCACCATAGATCGTATCGCTGCCCTCGGCCCCTGTCAGGCGGTCACCCGCGGTGGTCGTCTGGATCCCTGCCCCAAACAGATCACCCACCAGCAGACTGCCAATCGTCGACCCTGCCGTGACGGTCAGAGTATCCGCCAGGTTGATATAGGTAATGATGTTGTTGGAAGTGGATTCGAAGGCCAATCCATACAACGCACCTGTGCCTGTCAGAGGCCCGCCAATATTTGGCATCTGCATTCTCCAAATAAATCAACGCCACAGACATGTGGCTCATGAAGCAAATCAAATTAACATTGTAGATAAATGGTCTGCCAAAGTGGGCGGTCTGTCAAGTGATGAGTCTACAGGCTGACCGCTTCGTAGAGTGGCGCAAGATCACCACCCCAAGCGCCCTGATACAGCGCCAGCAACCGGTCCGCCTGCGTGCCCTGTGTCAGGCTTTCCAGCATTGGTGCCAGATAACGTTCTTCGCCCAACCCACGCGCCCGCAGGCCCGCCTCGGACAAGGCCAACGCCTCACGCGCCAGCGTCATCACCTTGACCCCACCCGCCTCGCCCGCCAGCGCCTGTTCTGATGCTGCCACCCGCAGGCCTTCACGCGTTTCTGCCGTGAACCCCTTCACCAAATCCCATGCCGCATCCAAGCTGGACTGGTCATACATCAGCCCCACCCAGAATGCGGGCAGCCCCACGATATGCCCGAAATCCCCGCAATCCGCCCCGCGCATTTCGATGTATTTCTTCACCCGCGCCTCCGGGAACACCGTCGTCATATGGTCCGCCCAGTCTGAAAGCGTTGGCACTTCGCCCGGCAAGGCCGGCAATTCACCCTTCAGAAAGTCGCGGAAAGACTGGCCCAACGCATTGATGTAACGCCCGTCGCGATAGACAAAATACATCGGCACATCCAGCACCCAGTCCACATAGCGCTGAAACCCCATGCCCTCGTCAAACACCCAGGGCAGCATGCCTGTGCGCGTATCATCCAGCCCCCGCCAGATGCGACTGCGCCAACTGCGGTGCCCATTGGGTTTGCCGTCAAAAAACGGGCTCGATGCAAACAGCGCCGTCGCCACCGGCTGCAAGGCCAAAGATACCCGCAGTTTCTGCACCATGTCCGCCTCAGACGCATAGTCCAGGTTCACCTGCGTCGTGCAGGTGCGATACATCATCTGCGTGCCATGCGTGCCCACGCGGCCCATGTAATCCGTCATCAGGCGGTAGCGGCCCTTGGGCATCACCGGCATCTGGTCGCCCCGCCATTCCGGTGCCGCCCCAATGCCCATGAACCGAATACCCAACGGCCCCGCAATCGCCGCCACCTCATCCAGATGCAGGCGTGTCTCGGCCTCCGTTTCATGCAATGTGCTGACCATATCGCCTGACAGTTCAAACTGCCCGCCCGGTTCAAGGCTGATGTTGGCCCCCCCGCGCTTCATCCCGATGATGTTTG
>JANNBG010000211.1:0-1531 GCA_031385205.1 Rhodobacterales bacterium | reverse complement strand
GGAAGGGGCCGCGGGCAATGCGCGGCAGGCCTTTATCGGGCAGGGTTTCGTTGCAGCAGGCATGTCGCTGGGCCGCGCGCAATCGGCGAACTTTCCGGCTGAAGGCCCGATCCGGGTGTTGGTGGGTGTCTCTGCCCCCGGCCAGAACTGGTCGGAACAGCGCGCGCTGGGTGTGATGAATTTCATGGATGAATACATCGCGGCCAACCCGACCCGTGATATCAAATACGAACGCATCGATTCCGGCACCGATCTGGCCGTGGTCAGCGACCGGGTTGGCGCGTATCTGCTGGCCAACCCTGACACCAACGCCTATTTCGACACTGGTTTCTGGCATGCTGGTGTGGCCCGCGTATTGGCGGACCGGGGCGTTGCACCGGGTGCTGTGCTGCTGGGTGGCTTTGATCTGGTGCCCGAAGTGTTGGACCAGATGAAGACCGGCTATGTGCAGGTGCAGGTTGACCAGCAACCCTACATGCAGGGCTTCATGCCGGTGATGGAGGTGTATCTGGCCAAAACCATCGGTCTGGCCCCATCTGATATTGATACCGGTCAAGGCATCGTCACACCAGATATGGTGGATGCCATCATGGAGATGTCGGCCAAGGGCCTGCGTTAACCGCCCATCATGCGATATGCCCCGGCGCAGCTTCCTGCGCCGGGGACTTCTCCGAAAGGACCCTGCCCTCATGCGTCGTCTTTTGAAACTTTCCCTGCAAAAACCCGAAATGGCGGCCAGCCTGTTGCTGCTGCTGCTGGTGATCTTCTTTCAGGTCCGCTCGGACATGGTGTTTCTCAGCTATGACAACCTGCGCGGCATGCTGGGCTATTTGCCCGAAGTCGGGCTGGTGGCCGTTGGCGTCACCCTGCTGATGATCTGCGGCGAATTTGATTTGTCGGTGGGATCGGTGTTTGCCCTGATGCCGATGACCATGGCGATGCTGATGGTGGCCGGCTGGGGCTTTTGGCCCGCCACCGGGATTGGGCTGCTGGTCAGTGCATTCATCGGCTTTCTGAACGGCTGGATCACCATCACCTTCGCCATTCCGTCCTTTATCACCACGCTGGGCATGCTGTTCATGGCCCGCTCGATGACCGTGGTGGTGTCAGGCGGCTTTCCACCCCGGCTGAACCTGGACAACATTCCCGAACATCTGTTCATCAGCTATGTCGGCCCCGGCGACATGTTCCGGGCGTCGTTTCTGTGGTTCGTGCTGATTTCGATCGTGATCAGCCTGCTGCTCTCCAAGACCAATTTCGGCAATTGGGTGCGGGCGACGGGCGGCTTTCTGCCCGCCGCCGAGGCCTTGGGGATACCCGCCAACAAGGTCAAGATCGCCTGCTTCATGATCTGTTCGGTTCTGGCCGGTTTTGCCGGGCTGATCCAGGTGCTGCGGCTGGGATCACCGCTGCCGTCGATTGGCGAGGGGCTGGAATTACAGGCGGTCGCGGCCGCGGTCATCGGCGGCACGGCGCTGGCGGGGGGAATCGGGTCGATCAGCGGCGGCATCATCGGGGCGGTGCTGATCCG
>JANNBG010000201.1:0-1521 GCA_031385205.1 Rhodobacterales bacterium | reverse complement strand
GGCGATACCGGGCAGATCTTGCAAAGGGGAGTGGTTTTCAAGGGCGGCGATCAGGGCGGGGGTGGTGACCTCGCCTTCGCCGCGCACGATGATGTCGATGTCGGGCACATCGCGCAGAATATCGGCCCAGTGATAGGTGGGGAAGACACCGCCGTAGATAATTGTGGCATCCGGCATGGCGCGTCTCAGGGCGGCGGCGATCAGCACGACAGTGGGATGTGCGGAGGTGGAACCGGAGTGGCCGATCAGCACGGCTTGCGGGGCTTGGGCGACGGTTTGGGCGATGATCTGGGGAAGGATCATGTTGCTGGGGTCGGCGTTCAGCAGGGTGACATCATGGCCTGCGTCAATCAGCGGGCCACCGATACAGAGCAAGCCGAAAGGCGGCAGGTTTTCCTTTGGCACCCGGCTGCCAATCGCGGTATGGGGCGGGTGAAGCAGGGTGATGCGCATGTGATTTTCCCCTTGGGTTGGTTGGTCTGTGGGTAGATGCGGTCAGGTGCAGGGTTTGCGCAGAAGGAGTGCAAAGATGGATGGATTGCGGATACCCGATTTGGCGGGCAAGGCGGTGCTTATCACGGGGGCATCGACGGGCATTGGGGCGGCGCTGGCGCGGGGGTTTGCGGCGCAGGGGGCGCGGGTGGGCTTGCATTATAACGCGAGCGAGGCTGCGGCGCAGGCGCTGGCTGCGGAACTGGGCGATGTGGTTCTGATCCGGGCGGATATGGCGACGGCTGCAGGCGCGCGGGATGCGGTGGCACAGGCGGTTTCGGCGTTCGGGCGGCTGGATGGCCTGATCAACAACGCGGGCGGCATGGTGCGGCGGGTGCCTTATGCGGATGTGACGGACGCGGATTACGACGAGATCATGGATCTGAACGCGCGGTCGGTGCTGGTGGCATCACAGGCGGCGATCGGGCCGTTAAAGCTGGCAGCGGCACAGACGGGGACGGGGTTCATCATCAACACGACGTCGATTGCGGCAAGGAATGGCGCATCGGGCGGGGCAGGGCTGTATGGGTCGGCCAAGGCGTTTGTGCATAACGTGACGCGGGGGATGGCGAAAGAGTTGATCCCGTTTGGCATCCGGGTCAATGCGGTGGCACCGGGGGTGATCATGACGCCATTCCACGACCGCTATTCGACGGCGGCGCAGTTGCAGGCGCAATTGGCGACGATCCCGGCGGGGCGGCTGGCGGGGCCGCAGGAATGCGTGGGGGCGTATCTGTTTTTGGCGTCACAGGCGCTGTCTGGTTATGTGGTGGGGCAGGTGATTGAGGTGAACGGCGGGCAGTTGATGCCATGATCTTTACGGTGGCGATTGACGGGCCTGCGGCGGCGGGCAAGGGTACGATTGCGCGGGCGGTGGCGGCGCGGTTCGGCTTTGCGCATCTTGATACGGGGCTGTTGTACCGGGCGGTGGGGGCCAAGGGGGGCGATCCTGTGGCGGCGGCGTTGTCGCTGGTGCCTGCGGATTTGGCGCGCGGGGATTTGCGGTCGGGTGAGGCGGGGCAGGCGGCG
>JANNBG010000159.1:0-3370 GCA_031385205.1 Rhodobacterales bacterium | reverse complement strand
AAGGCGGCGGTCAACCCGCGCGCGCGCAGGACAGCATGGGCATAGGGGCTGGAGCCGTTGGTAAAGACGATGCGCCTGCCGGGGAGGGTCTTTATCGCATCGGCGAGCGCTGGGTCAGGGGTCAGGCTGGCCATTGAAATGTCGTGCACATCGGTCAGATAGGGGGCGGGGTCCACATCATGTTCAGCCATCAGCCCGGCGAGCGTGGTGCCATAGGTTTGCCAATAGTGCTGGCGCAGATCGTTTGCCCTTGCGCGGTCGACGGAGAGGGCGCGCATGACCCAATCGGTCATCTTGACCTCGATCAGGTCAAAGAGGCGGGCCGATGGCGGGTAAAGCGTATGGTCGAGGTCAAAGACCCAAGTGATGACGTGTTGGAAATCTGTGTGCATGGGAAGGTTTTATGATCCGGGATGCGCAGCTGCAATGGGTTGATTGCGGGGCCTGCGCGCGGGTAGGGTTTAGCCAAATGAGGAGTGCGCGGTGCAGAAAGACGCTTATACCCTGATCTTGGAGGCGATTGACGCCGGGGTCTACAAACCGGGCGACCGGCTGGTGGAATCAGAGCTGGCGGATCGTTTGGGCGTATCACGCACGCCGGTGCGCGAGGCGCTGCAACGGCTGGAGACGCAAAGCATGCTGACGCGGGACGGGCGCAGTCTGATTGTGGCGTCGCTGGACCATAACCAGCTGGCGGATCTGTATGCGGTGCGCACGGAACTGGAAGGGTTGGCGGCGCGGTTGGCGGCACGGCACGCAACGGACGAGGAATTGCGGGTGCTGCGGGGGATGGTGAACGACGACCGGGCGTTGGTGGGGGGCGACCCACGGGTGATGAGCCGGGCGAACCGGCGGTTTCACAAGCAAATTCACCTGGCGTCGCATAACCGGTTTCTGATCCAGCAACTGGATCTTGTGCATCGGTCGATGGCCTTGATGGCGACGACATCCTTTGCGGCGGAAGGCCGGGACGAGGTGGCGATGGTGGAACATGACCGGATCGTGGCGGCACTGGAGCAGCGCAACCCGGATGCGGCTTATGCGGCCTTGCGCGCGCATATATCGAAGGCGTTCGAGACGCGGCTGCGGATTGATGCAGGGGAATTGCGGACGCGGTAAGGCTTGACACAGCGATCAGTGGAAATGCCCGTGCGACGTCTTATCCCAGTAAAACGGTTTGGTGACCATTTCCCACAGCGCCTTGTATGAGGCGAGGGCGGCGAGGGGGTAATAGACGTGCAGCGTTGGCACCCACCAGCGCGACAGGCGATGCTGCGTGCGCGACAGGCCGATCAGGCCCATGGCAAGGGAGATGACTTCGGCCATAATGAATACGCCGATCAGCGCCCAGATGGCCCAGCCGGGCAAAGCATCAGCCACCGGGTGCGGCAGGCCGAACACCTTGAGCCAGAATGACCACAGCACGGGCACCAGCACGGCCTGCGACAGGCTGCCCAGCAGCAGCACCTGAAACCCGGCAAAACGCCACCAGCCCAGTTGTTGCAGCAGCAGGCGGGGGTCACGCATATGCACGGCCCATGTCATCATGTAGCCCTTGATCCAGCGTGAGCGTTGCTTGATCCACGGCAGGGGGCGGCAGTTTGCCTCTTCCATCGTGACGGTGTCGATCAGTTCGGTCCGGTATCCGTGGCGCACAAGGCGGATGCCCAGATCGGCATCTTCGGTCACGTTATGTGCATCCCACGCGCCCAGTTCCTCAAGTGCCGCACGACGGAAGAACAGCGTGGTGCCGCCCAGCGGAATGGGCAGGCCAAGGCGTTGCAATCCGGGCAGCATGACGCGGAACCAACCAGCATATTCGATGGTAAAGCAGCGGGCCATCCAGTTGGTGTTTGGATTGAAGTAGTCAAGAATGCCTTGCAGGCAGGCGACTTGCGGGCCGCGCTGATAAAAGCGTTCGACAACGCGGGTGATCTGATCGGGGGCGGGGCGGTCTTCGGCATCATAGATGCCGATGATGGACCCACGGCAATGATCGAGCGCATAGTTCAGGGCGCGGGGTTTGGTTTTCAGGCCCCCACGCGGGACGATGACAATGCGCATCCAGGGCGGCAGGCCGGCCTGCGCGAGGGCGGAGCGGGTGATGTGATCGTCGACCTCTACCGCCAGAACAACATCAAGTTTGTCCTTGGGATAATCGAGCTGGCCCAGATGCCGGACGAGGCGAGGGGCAATGCGCGCCTCGGCATAAAGGGCGACGATGATAGAGACGGTGGGCGGATGGGCGATGCGGATGGCGACCGTTTCCGGCGGGCCGGGCCGGGTGGCGGCAATCAGGGTGGCAAGTTTCAGGGCAGAGGTTGCGACCAGGGTCAGCACCGCCCAGAGGGTAAAGACAGCGGCCACAACGGTGGGGATCAGGACCAGACCAATGCCGATCAGGCCGACAAAGGCGGCGAGCCAGAGGGCCTGCCGCAAGGTGCCCCAGTTGCGGCAGCTTTCCACCAAAGGTACGCGGGTTTCGGCGCGCAGGGCCATGGTGCGGCCGGTTTGGGCAAGGACGGTCTGTTCGATGCGGGCGGCAGAACAGAGGCGGGGGATGATAGGGCCATCATGCCCGGTCACCTGACGCAGGCGGGGCAGATCATCAGGGTCGGCGATAGCGACCATCAGGGCGGGGCCCAAGCGACGCAGGGGGAGCACGCGGGTGCGCAGGGCATGGGTGGCACCCATGGCAGTCAACAGATGCGGGTCACGCGCGCAATCCTGTGGATCGACGCGGTCCATCTGCCAATGGGCGGCAAGGGCATCATAAAGCAGAATGTCGGTGCCGATGCCGCGCGCGATGAGCATATCAACCATCTGACCAGTGGACATGTGTTCGGCATCGGCGAGCGTTTTGATGAGCGTTTCAGGGGCGATCAGGCCGACGCGGAGCAGATCGCGGGCAAAGCTGGCAGGTGTGCGCACAACGGGCGCTGTTGTTTGCGGCACCCATGCGGCAAAGGCATCAGGGAAGCGGTGCAGGGATGACATGCAGCCTCGCGCAGGTTGAAATTCAAATCTACCGCGCGATGGATTAAGATTGTGTTAAGGCGATCCGCGCCTCCGCCCTTGGGTGTCTGATGTGGGATGTGACTTGCGCCTGGCTGCGGTTTTGGCGCGGGGTTCATCCGGGGCGGCGGGCCGGTGAAGCGCAACATCCTGTCTCTCTGCGCCATCGCGGCCAGCAGATCTGTGGCTGACGTCAAAGCCTTCGCCGACCGCCTGAAAGGCGCGCGCACACTGACCGAGGCGGCCAACACCCTGCTGGCGCACGAAACAGAATGGGAAGACAAACCAGCAGTGCAACACGGTTGCGGGCGGGCGAGGCCGGGATGTTATGCGAAACGACTGGCCAGCGCGCCCT
>JANNBG010000138.1:0-4871 GCA_031385205.1 Rhodobacterales bacterium | reverse complement strand
CCCGCGCCCGCATCTCGGCCACATCGCCCCGCACCGCCGCGCCCTGACCTTTGGCCGCGATCAGCGCGCACCGAAACACCTCCACCTCGGCCCCCAGCCCTGCATCCCCGACCACCACCCTTGCCCGTGTCAGCGCCAGATGTTCCCACGTCCAGGCCTCATCCTGCTGATAGGCACAGAAGGCGTCCCAGGATGTCGCCACCGGCCCTTGCCGCCCCGAAGGCCGCAGGCGCATATCCACCTCATATAGCCGCCCTTGCGCCATGGGTGCCGTCAGCGCTGTCAGCAACCCCTGCGTCAGCCGTGCAAAATAGGCGCGCGTGGCCAAAGGGCGCGGGCCTGTCGATGCCTCTTGCCCGTCAGCATCATAAATGACGATCAGGTCCAGATCAGACCCCGCATTCAACCGCCCGGCCCCCAGACTGCCCATGCCGATCAGCACAGCCCCGCGCCCCGGTGGTGCGCCATGCCGCAGGCTCAGGTCTGCCACCACCATGGGAAACAGCGCCGCCAGCACCGCCCCCGCCAAATCAGCATATTGCACCCCCGCCTCTTCTGCGTGGATCAGCCCGCGCAGATGATGCACGCCAATGCGAAAGTGCCATTCCTGCTGCCACACCCGTGCCATATCCAGCTTTTGTTCATAGCCCTCCGTGGCGTGCAGGCGCGTGTTCAAGTCGTCGGTCAGCGCCGAAACCCCCGGCCAATCGGCAAAGAACGCACCACCGATCACTGCATCCAGCACGCGGGAATGGCGCGACAGATAGGCCGCCAATGCTGGCGCCGTGGCCGCAATGTCGATCACAAGATCCACCAGCGCCGGGTTCGCCTCGAACAGGGAAAACACCTGCACCCCCGCAGGCAGGCCGCGCAGAAAGCCGTCAAGCGCCATCAGCGCCTCATCCGCATTCGCAGCAGCCTGCAAACGCCGCAACAGGCTGGGCGACAGACGTTTGAAAATCTCCCGCGCGCGGTCCGATCGCAGCGCCGGATAGTGCCGCCAGCCCGCCACGATTGCCGTGGCTTTATCCGACAAAACCGGGGCCACCTCTGCCGTAACTGGCGCAAAGAACCCATCCGTCAGTTCATCCACTTTGTGAAGTCTGTCCAGCAAGCCTTTGCGAAAGCTTGCATCTTCCATCCCACAAAACGCCGCTATCCGCGCCACACCTTCAACCGTTCCCGGCAGATCATGCGTCTGTGCATCCCCCACCATCTGCAACCGATGTTCCACTTCGCGGTGCGCCCGGTAGGCATCCGTCAGCACCAAAGCCACATCCGCAGGCACCCAGCCCTTCTCCGCCAACCGTGCCAGCCCGCCTACCGTCGTTGCATCGCGCAAATCTGCATCCCGCCCGCCGGCAATCAACTGCCGCGTCTGCGTGAAAAACTCGATCTCGCGGATGCCACCCGCCCCCAGCTTCAGGTTATGCCCTTCTACCGCAATGCCATGCAGCCCCCGGTGGTCACGGATGCGCAGGCGCATGTCATGCGCATCCTGTATCGCTGCGTAATCCAGATGCTTGCGCCACACGAAGGGCACGAGGCCCTTCAGGAACCGCAGCCCCGCCGCCACATCCCCCGCACAGGCCCGCGCCTTGATGAATGCTGCACGTTCCCACGTCCGACCTACGCTTTCATAATACGCCTCCGCCGCCGTCATCGACAGGCAAACAGGTGTGACCGATGCATCGGGCCGCAGCCGCAGGTCGGTACGGAACACATAACCCTGATCGGTGATGTCCGCCAAAAGGCTGGTCATTTTGCGCGTGGCGCGCACAAAGGCCTGCCGCACCTCGGTATCGCCCGGATAGCGTGCATCGTCATACAGGCAGATCAGGTCGATGTCAGACGAATAGTTCAATTCATGCGCGCCCATCTTGCCCATGGCCAGCACCACCATGCCCGCTGTGCCATCATCCCCCGGCAGTTTGCCCCGCCGCACCTCATCGGCAATCGCCGCCCGCAGGGCCAGATCGACTGCCCGGTCGGCCAGCACCGTCAACGCCCCTGTCACCTGTTCCAGCGTCCAGACCCCGCCCAGATCAGCCAGCGCCGTATACAGCGCCACCCGGCGCTTTGCCTGCCGCAGGGCAGGGCCAAGCACGGCGCCGATATCCGCCAAAATACTGGGCACAACCGTATGAGGTTCCATCAGCAGCGCCAGACGCAGCCAATCCGCCTCGCGCACCATCAGCGCCGCCAAATAGGGGCTGCACCCTGCCGTCCCGGCGATCAATGGTCCAAGCTCCGGCCCCAGATCCGCCAACGCTTGCGCCGCCGTGGCCCCGGCATTGGCGTCAAAGGCGATGGGATGGCGTGTGATGCGGGCGGCAAAGGACATGTGCCAATAGTGCGGCGCGCGCAGCCTGCGGTCAACCATGCTGCCATCGGCAGAAAATTGGCATTCTTTCACAAGGCTTTAGGGCTCACCGTCTGGCACCGGCGAACCTAGATGTAAAATACTTTAACATACCTCTTGATCCGTTGTCCTTCCGGGGGCATCTTGCATCATGTGAAACGCATTCACATACACTGCATCAGGAGTTGCCGATGTACCAAGCCGATCCTCCCCTTGCCACATCCAGTGGCATCACCTCGTGGCCCGCGCGTGGCGAAGCCTGGCTTGACGCCCGTGGGCGCAAGGCCTGGTTCGTCGCCATGATCCTGGGCTTTATCTTTTTCTGGCCCGTGGGCCTGGCCCTGCTGGGCTATATGATCTGGAGCAAACGCATGTTCAATTCTTCCTGTGCACAACGCATGCATGACCGCCATGAAGACCGCTGGGCCTGCAAGATGGAACGCCATGGCATGGGCCGCGCCTCTATGTCTTCGGGCAACACGGCATTCGACGCCTACAAGACCGATACGCTGAAGCGGCTGGAAGAAGAACAGCACGCGTTCGAGACATTCCTGCAACGCCTGCGCGATGCCAAGGACAAGTCGGAATTCGATACCTTCATGGATGACCGCGCCAAGACCAACCGTGAGGCGGATGCCGCACCGGCCAAGGACGCGCCCACCCAGCCGGGAACCGGCGACTACTGACCCCACCCCGCGCCGGGCCGCCCAATGACGGTGACCCGGCCCAACATCACAGGAGGTTCCCTTGAACAGCATTTCCCTGACCCGCATGCCCCAATCCCGTGCCGACACGCGCCACTCTCCCGCCGCCCCGCACCTTGTGGTGCAGGTTCTGGGCCTGCTGCTGTTCGGCGGCTTTGCCATTGTCGCCACAATCCTTGCGCTGGTCTTCTTCCTGCCCGCAGGCATCGCACTTGCCATCTTCCTCGTGATTTACGGCTTCCGTCCCATCCTCAGTCAACGCCATGCATGGCACAAAGCGGACCCCAGCACCCCTGATGCAACACTTGCACCCGCCAATCACACCGGAAACGGCAGCTTTGACACCTACCGGGCCGACGTGCTGAAACGTCTGGAAGATGAACAAACACGGTTCATCAGCTTTCTTGACCGCCTGCGCGACGCCAAAGACAAGTCAGAGCTGGATACCTTCATGGAAGACCGCGCCCATGCCAACCGCGAGGCCGGCATGACAGACAAACCAACCCAACCGGGAACCGGCGCATACTGACCTGCGTTGCCCGCTGATGGGCCCGCTGCAGGGCGGGGTCACACCCTTGGAGTACCCCATGATCCCCCTGACCACCCACCGCCTGCCCGACCCCACCCGCCATGCCGCATTCTATGACGGCGTGCCCACAAAGCGTGCTCTGGCATGGGTGATTGATGCGGGCATCGCGGGCATCATCACCGCCCTGATCGTGCCCTTTACGGCCTTTGTTGCCCTGCTGTTCTTGCCTGTCTTGTTCCTGCTGGTCAGTTTCCTCTATCGCTGGGTCACCATTGCAGCCGGGTCTGCCACGCTCGGCATGCGCATCATGGGCATCACCCTGCTGGACCGCGACGGCCACGCGCTCGACAACGCCACCGCCTTTGGCCACACGCTGATCTATACCATCTGCATGGCGATGGTCGTGGTGCAGGTGGTGTCCATCGTCATGATGCTGTCAGGCGGGCGCGGGCAAAGCCTGGGTGATATGGTGCTGGGCACGGTCATGGTCAATCGCCCGGCGATGTGACCCTGCGCTGCACCCATATTGGGGCGTGATTTCCTGCAGATATCGCCGCATACAGGCCCCCGGACCAATCAGCCGGGTGCCCCTATGCCAAATATCCCCCTCTTCTTCGCCGCTGCTTTGTGTGAAATCGCCGGGTGCTTTGCTGTCTGGTCTTGGTGGCGGCTGGATAAAAGCATCCTGTGGCTGCTGCCCGCTGCCGTTTTGCTGATGGCCTTTGCATGGTTTCTCAGTCTTGTCGCCGTGCCACAAGCCGGGCGCGCCTTTGCCATCTATGGCGGCATCTATATTGTCATGTCACTGGTCTGGATGCGTGTCGTTGAAGGGCAGTCCCCCGACCATTGGGATATCGCCGGCGCCGCCATCTGCCTTGCTGGTGCCGCCATCATCCTGTGGGCCCCGCGCGGCATCTGACCGCATTCGCCAAAATCACCGCTTGGCGGCGCGGCATTGGCTTGCTAGCGTCTGCGTGAACATCCCTGCAAATGTCGGTCCATGCGCCACACCCTTCCCATCGCGCCCCAGTTCTATGTGACGGCCCCCCAGCCCTGCCCCTATCTGGAGGGGCGGATGGAGCGAAAGCTGTTCACAGCCCTGCAGGGCGACCATGCGCAAAAGCTGAATGATACTCTGTCAAAACAGGGCTTCCGGCGCAGCCAGAATGTGCTCTATCGCCCGTCTTGTGCCGAATGTTCTGCCTGCCTGTCGGCGCGCATAAGGGTTGCGGATTTCCTGCCCTCTCGGGGTCAGCGAAAGGTGATGAACCGGACC
>JANNBG010000118.1:0-3256 GCA_031385205.1 Rhodobacterales bacterium | reverse complement strand
CGGGCGCGGCCCGGCGGGCTTCACCCTTGATTCCGGGCAAGAAGAAAAGGCGGTCAATGACTGCAAGGCGCTCAAACCTGCCATCACCCAACATCGCTATTCTCCCATGAAATCTCACCACTCTGTCACCGCCGTCGCCGCTGGTTCATGGCAGAAGTCGACATGACACTGGCCCGATGTACCCGCACGCATCACGCTGGTCCAGTTCCCACCCGATCTGCCGCAGGTACACATGGCGCTGAATGTGACTGTCCGGTGGCGTTTCTGACCGATCAAGTCTGCCTCCCCTGTGGTGCAATTCTGGGCCGAACGTGGCATTTGCCTTGCAAGATGAACCACGGGGCGGGGGCCAATATCCCGTCACGTCGTTTCCACAATCACATCCGGCACGATGCCCGACCGCGCGATGTACGGGGCCACATCGCGGCCTGCAAACAGGCCGTGGCGCGCCACAAGGATGGTGCCCATCCCCGCCGCCCGACCCCCCAGAATATCCGTATGCAGCGTATCCCCCACCATCGCCACGCGCGCCGCAGGAATGCCCCCCAGCCGCGCCATCGCATCCGCAAAACCATCGCCAAAGGGCTTGCCAAACCATTGCGGTACCAGCCCCAGCTGGTCCGCCAGATCATGCGCAAAGGCCCCCGGTTCCACCGAAAGCCCGCCTTCTTGCGGCGCGACAATATCGGGGTTGGCCACCACAAGCGGGCGCATCCGATGCGCCAGCGCGCGCATCAGGCGGTCTTGCAGGGCTGCGGTCCAGCGCGCAGACGACAGGAACAAAAAGCCATCCGCCGTATCAAAGCCATCCGGTGTGTCAATCACATCCACCATCCGCCCCGGCAGATCGGCAAAGCTGTCACCTGCCGCCGCAACGACACCCCACAGCCCACTGGGGGCAAGCCGCGCCGCCGCCACATCACGGCTGGACACCACCTCGTTATCCCTGAAATCAAAGCCCAGCTTGCGGTATTTCACCAAGGCCGCCGCCCGCGTGTAAGATGCCGCATTGGTCAGCACCACCAACCGCTTGCCCATCGCCCGCAGCGCCGCCATCCGCGCCACGGCCCCCGGAATGGGCGTATTTCCCACATTCAGCACGCCAAACGCATCCAGCACAAAGGCGTCATAGCGGTCGGCCACCTCCGCCAAATTCGCAGCATGCAACGACGCCGCCGGAAACTGCGTGGCTGGCAGGCGCGCCCGCACCGCCTCGTACCGCGCAAAGGCCCAATCCGTTGTCACCTCAGACACTGGAATAACCGCCTTCGATCATCAGTATCGCCCCATTCACCAGCCCCGATGCGGGCGAGGCAAGGTACAGCGCCATATCTGCCACTTCGACCGGTTCGCCAAACCGCCGCGCGGGCGTCAGCGCCTTCATCGGCCCGCCCTTCGCCGCCTCACCCCAAACCCGCAGGCCCATCGGGGTCAGCACAACCGTCGGGCAAATGGCGTTCACCTGCACATTATGCCGCGCCCATTCCGCACACAGCGATTTGGTCAGGGCGTTCAGCCCACCCTTGGAGGCCGCATAGGCCGCATGGTCATCCAGGGCGATCACCCCGGTCTGGCTGGACACATTGATGATCTTGCCCCAGCGTTGTGCGATCATCGCGGGGGCCAGCGTCTGGGCCAAAAGGAACGGCGCGCGCAGGTTGACGGCCATCGTGTCATCCCAATCGGCCAGCGTCAGGTCCGTGGCCGGGGCCACCCGCGAAATCGCCGCGTTATTGACCAGAATGTCGATGCTGCCCCATGCCGCCATGGCCTGCCGCGCTGCCGTGACCGGGCCATCCGGCGTGGCCATTTCAGCCTGAATCACCAGACAATCGCGCCCCATGGCCCGCACGGCAGCGGCGGTGTCCGCCAGCCCCTCTGCATCGCGCGCCACCGCCACAATATCGGCCCCCGCATCGGCAAAGACGCGGCAAATCTCGGCCCCGATGCCTTTGGAGGCACCTGTCACCAGCGCCTTGCGGCCTTGTAATGAAAATCGGTTCTGCCAGTCGGGCATGGCTTACTCCAGATTTGTATGGCGGGCGCGCATGGCATCAGGCGCGGCCCCGATATGGTCCCGCAGCATCAGAATCAGAATCTCGCACACCAGAAACTGCGCGCCTTCAAACAAAGACCCCATCGGCAGCACTGATGCAGGCGCTGGTGTCTGGTCATCCGCCATGGTCTGCGCCGGGATCACCAGCACCCGGTCACAAGCGCGCGGCACCGCCGCCATCGGTTGCGCCGTCATGCATGCTGTGCGCGCACCCGCGCTGCGTGCCACGCCTACCAGCCCCGCCACAGTCGAAAAGTCCCCCGGCCCCGCGCTGACGATCAGCAGATCACCCCTGCCCACGGGCGGGCAAGACATATCCCCCACCACATGCGCATCAAGGCCAAGGTGATACAGCCGCATCGCCAAGGCCTGCATCATCAGCCCTTCGCGCCCCACACCATAGGCAACAATCCGTTTGGCCTCCGCCAGTTCCCCCACCAACGCACCAAGGGCTGCCGGATCAACGCCAGTTGCCGCAGTCTGCAGTTCCTGTGCGGCGCGCGCGGCAAGGCTGGCATAATCGGTCATCATCACCTCAGGTTCCGTCAGCAGGAAAGGTGGCGTCAATCGCTGCGCGCAACAAGCCCGTTTCCGCCAGCAGATCCAACACGGTATAGCGGCTGCGCAAATACAGCGCATGCGCAATTGTGCGCCGCAAATGCGCACGGCCCACGCCAATCTCTGCCGCCGTGGCCGGGGCCTTTGCCGCCCGCAGGTGGCTTTGCATCACGGCTGACGGCATCAAGCGCGCCCGCAGACGATGCGACAAGTCGGGCCAGACCTGCGCAATCAGCGCCAGCCTTGTGGCATGCGCCGCAGGGTCCAGATGCTTGGCCCGCGTCTCCTCAATCGCACGCGTCGCAATCTCGCCCGTGCCAAAGGCTGCAACGATCGCCGCTTCTTCCGCAGCCCAATCCGGCGCAGGCAGGTCCAGCCCGCGCAAGTCCTGATCCAGCAGCCAATCGAACAGCGCCAGCACCACGGCACAGCCCACCGCCACACAGGCCCCATGGCTGACCGCATTGCCGTTTTGCGCAAGGTCTTCCATTTCCCACAGATGGGCAATCTGGTGGTCTGCCCCTGATGCCGGGCGCGATGATCCGTGCCGTTCCATCGCCAGCCCCACCAGCGTCAGCCCCGTGAACAGCCCCGCAATCGCCTGTGCATCACCGCGCGCCACCCGGTCCGGCTGCGCCAACC
>JANNBG010000097.1:0-2304 GCA_031385205.1 Rhodobacterales bacterium | reverse complement strand
CATGGAACACCGTCGGATCATGCGCATCCACGATCATATCCTCCGGTGCCACATTGCGCGCGCGCCACTGTTGCGCACCCGCCGGGCTGTGGACCAGATCGTAGTCATATTTGAACAGCACCTTGAAATAGCCCATATCCCACGTCGTCGGGTTCGGCTTCCACGCGCCCTCAATGCCGCTGGTCGTGGTATGCCCACCGTGCCCTGCACCAAACGCATTGCGCCAGCCAAGGCCCATCTGGTCTATCGAAGACCCCTCAGGTTCCGCCCCGACCAGCGTCACATCGCCCGCGCCATGCGCCTTGCCAAAGGTATGGCCACCCGCCACCAGGGCCACCGTTTCCTCATCATTCATCGCCATGCGCGCGAATGTCTCGCGAATGTCACGCCCAGACCCCACCGGGTCTGCCACCCCGTTCGGGCCTTCCGGATTGACGTAGATCAGGCCCATCTGCACTGCCGCCAGCGGGGCTTCCAACTGCCGGTCGCCGGAATACCGCTTGTCGTCCAGCCAGATATTCTCATTGCCCCAATAGACGTCTTCCTCTGGCTCCCACACATCCGTGCGGCCCCCGCCAAAACCAAAGGTTTTGAACCCCATTGATTCCATCGCCACGTTACCGGCCAGAATCATCAGGTCCGCCCAGGACAGCCCCGCGCCATATTTCTGCTTGATCGGCCACAGCAGGCGGCGTGCCTTATCCAGATTGCCATTGTCCGGCCATGAATTCAGTGGCGCAAAGCGCTGCGTGCCCGACCCCGCACCACCACGCCCATCGCCCGTGCGGTAGGTGCCCGCCGAATGCCAGGCCATGCGCACGAACAACCCGCCGTAATGGCCCCAATCGGCCGGCCACCAGTCTTGCGAATCTGTCATCAGCGCCGTCAGGTCCGCCTTCACCGCCGCCAAATCCAGTTTCTGAAACGCTTGCGCATAGCTGAACGCAGCCCCCATCGGGTTTGACGCTGGCGTATGCTGATGCAAGATCTTCAGGTTCAGCTGGTTTGGCCACCATTCGCGGTTTGACCGCACAGCAGACGAGGTCTGGCTGCCCGCGCCGTGCATCACCGGGCATTTTGCCGCGTTTGCGTTGTCATTTCCGTCCATGGCTGTCTCCGTTCATGTGGCGTGGTGGGGTCTTGTCTCTTTTGCAAAGACCGTTGTGCGGCGAGAATAGCGGGTTCACTGGCATCGGACATCGGCGTTTTTGTCAATGTCTTTTGCAAAAGCACACTTCGTTACACTAACGCAGATGAGCCGCATTGACAAAGGGGGCGCATTGCCGCGCCCGGTTTTCCGGGCCGCAGGGGGGTCACCCGGCGGACCCGTCAGATTGGCGTCTGACAGGTGAACAACGGCCAAAATCAGAAATTGCACAGCAGCCATGACGACGCGGCCACAGTTGCAAGGTTGCCATGACCTGCCAACAGGCTTAAGTCATGCCTGCAGACCTGTCAGGGGAAAAACCGTTGCGTGATCTTACCCTTCCCGACCAACGCCACCCGGAAAAGGCCCACAGGGCCGATAACGCGCAGCCGAAGAAACCCGACTGGATCAGGGTCAAGGCCCCCACCTCGCAGGGCTATAAGGACACGCGTGATATCATCCGCGCCCAAAAGCTGACCACGGTCTGTGAAGAGGCGGGCTGCCCTAATGTCGGCGAATGCTGGTCGCAGGGTCATGCGACGATGATGATCATGGGCGAGATTTGCACGCGCGGCTGCACGTTCTGCAACGTGGCCACGGGCAAGCCGCAGACGCTGGATGCGTTTGAACCGGGCCGGGTGGCGCATGCCGTGGCGCAACTGGGGCTGAAGCATGTGGTCATCACCTCCGTTGACCGCGATGATCTGGCCGATGGCGGGGCGGAACATTTTTCGCAAACCATCCGCGCGATCCGGCACCGCGCACCGGGTACGACGATTGAAATCCTGACGCCGGATTTCTTGCGGTGTCCTCCATCCGCACTTGAAATGGTGGTCGAGGCGCGCCCCGATGTGTTCAATCACAACCTTGAAACCGTGCCCGGCTTGTACCCCGAGGTGCGCCCCGGCGCGCGCTATTTCCACTCCCTGCGCCTGTTGCAAAAGGTGAAGGAACTGGACCCCGCGATGTTCACCAAATCGGGCATCATGGTGGGTCTGGGCGAGGAACGCATGGCCGTGGGGCAGGTGATGGATGACATGCGCGCGGCGGATGTGGATTTTCTGACCGTCGGGCAGTACCTGCAGCCTTCGCCAAAACACCATAACGTCGCGCGCTTTGTGACCCCCGATGAATTCGCAGCCTATGAAAAGGCGGCC
>JANNBG010000089.1:0-7553 GCA_031385205.1 Rhodobacterales bacterium | reverse complement strand
CGGGCGCGGGCGCGGGCGCGTTCAAGGCCGAGGCAGCAATGGAGTTCTTATCACAACTTATGGCCGCGATCTTGTCGTCGGCAACCGTCAGACTGCTGATCCGCACGGATCCGATGTTTGATACGACATAGGTAAAATTTACCACCTGACCGACCGTTGTATAGGTCGTGGTGGATGGTGTCTTGGTCAGCGAATAGCCAGGAGCGACTGTGATGATACTCGTATTCGCCAGCGTATTACCGATCCGGAAATCCCAATAGTTGTCGTTCGGGTCGCGGTCAAAGACTGTTGCGACCGTGCTGCCCGTGGTCAGGATGTTGTTCAGCAGTGCCGCGTTTGTCGAACTGAACCAACCCGTGTTCAGCGTGTTGTTCGTAAAGCCGGTCACAAATCCGCTGCTGACTGTGCCTGCGTTGTTCGTCACCTCGGTCTGCACACCGGACCAGTTGGTGATGTCATACCCGTTCAGACGCAGCGTGATGTCGTTCAGGTCAAACTCGCCTGGGCCCGTATCGCCGTCATAGGCCGTGAAGCGGATGTAAAGCTGCGCGATCGACCCGCCAAAATAGGTGGAACAGGGCGAAAAACCGCAGTTGATGCTGATCGGGCTGTTGATCGTGAAGGGGTTACCCTGAAATCCCGTGGGGGTTCCATTGTTCTGATAGCCCTGAAACGCGCCTGTCGGGTTCGAAAACTGGAAATAGCTGTTGCCATTTGCCCCAACCATGACAATCGCCACACCACCCGCCGCAGGATAGTCTACCGGCAGGGCCAGCGTCGTGCCGGGCACCGTCATGGTATAGGGCGTTGCTGCGGCCGGCAGCGCCAGATGCAAAACCAACATCATTGCGGCCAGCACTGTCCACAACATCCTGCTTACCGGCGCGAGAGCTTTTGCCACGCACTGCCCTATCTGTTTTTAGGCCAGAACGCGGCCACACCCACCAAGCCCGTTGTCGTCACGGACAGCTAACTGGGTGAGTATGATAAACCGGCACCTTACGGCAAGCCGCAAGTTACCTCGGGGGATTGAATGTGCTCTTTTCCCCCCAAAAGTCGCCGGGGAAACATCAGGCCAGTTTTCGGCCCGATGCTGCCGTTTTATTCCGCCGCGTGCTGGCTGGCAGGTTTGAGCTTTGCCCCAAATCTCGCCTCAATCTGCGACAATCTGTCACGCAAAGCAGCGTTTTCCGTGCCAACCCGGTTGATCCGCTGGGCCAGCTCCGCAGCCTCCGGTGCTTCGGGTTCAACCTCTTTGGTCCCGACGAACAGACGAAAGAATTTCGCGATCCAGTACGAGATGTCATCCATGATCAGATAGAACGATGGCACAACGACCAGGCTGTGGACCGTCGACACAATGATGCCGCCGATCACCGCAATTGCCATGGGTGCCCGAAAGGATCCGCCCTCTCCCACGCCAAGGGCCGATGGCAGCATGCCCGCCGACATGGCAATTGACGTCATCACAATGGGCCGCGCACGTTTGTGCCCCGCCTCGATCACGGCAGCGATCCGTTCCATCCCGCGCACACGCATTTCGATGGCAAAGTCCACCAACAGTATCGCGTTCTTTGTCACGATGCCCATCAACATAAGGAAGCCGATCAGCACCGGCATCGACAATGCAGACCCGGTCAGGATCAGCGCCGCCGCCACACCACCAATCGCCAGAGGCAACGATATCAAGATGGTCAACGGCTGCAAAACCGACCGGAACAGCAAGATCAGTACAACAAGCACAAGCATCAGTCCCAGGATCATCGCCTTACCGAAACTTGCAAACAACTCTACCTGCACTTCGGCATCACCTGCGGGTGCAACCCGCACCCCCGGTGGCAGGACAACCGACGCCACGATTTCGTTAAACCGCGTCGTTGCCGTATCCAGCGCCACCCCAACTGGCAGGCTTGCCCCAATCGTTGCTTTGCGTTCGCGATTAAGCCGCTCCACGGTACTTGGGCCTTCCGCAATGTCGATGTCGGCAACAGACGACAGTGGCACCGTTGCCCCAGTTGCCGTTGTCAGCTTCAACGCGCCGATCCGTGTCAGATCTTCCCGACTCGCATTATCCAACCGCACCCGAACCGGGATCAGGCGGTCATCAATCGACAACTTCGCCAGCGCCCCACTGTAATCCCCGATTGTCGCCACCCGCACCACAGACGCAATTTGCTGCGTCGTGATGCCAAGACGTGCCGCCTCTACCAGCCGTGGTGTGATCTGCACTTCCGGCCGTGGCAATGCACCTTCCGATGCCACGTTCGCCAACAACGGGTCACCCGACAGCGCCTCTTCCAGTTTTTGCACCGCAAGGTTCAGGTCCGTTTCGCTGCTCGACAGGATCGAGAACGTGATATCCCGTTCGCCCCGGTCATTCAGCTTGAAAGCGCGCACATCGGGGACATCCTTCAACTGCGCGAAGATATCCGCCTCGATCTCGTTTTGCGGTCGCAGGCGTCCTGCCGCCGCTGCTACGGGCAAGTAGGGGCCAATCAACGGCAATTGCTGACCAAGATCAGATAGCTTGCGCGTCAGGCCATTGTCGACACGGTCAAGGATCACCGAAACACTGGCGCGCCGGATGTCCACATCTCCTGTCGGCGACGCACCCCCGATGACCAGCACATCCTTCACGCCATCCACATCCATGATGATGTCGCGCATGGATTCTGTTGTGGCATCCGTCTGCGCAAGCGTGGAGCCCGGTGGAAGCTCAACCGACACCGCAATCCGGCTTACGTCTTCCGGTGGAATGAAACTGCCCGGCACCTTTAACATGAAGTATACCGACACAAACAGCACCAGCCCTGCAGCCACCAGCATCAGGTAGTAATTCCCGAACCGCAGCCGCAGCCCCGGAATCTTCCAGCTGTGTGTCGTGTGTTTCACAATCCAAAGATACCCGCGCATCACAAGACCATCGCCCGCGTGCGCTTCATCCGCATCCTTGGTCCGCATCAGATAGGCCGCCATCATCGGCGTGATCAGTCGCGCCACTAGCAACGAAAACAGCACAGAAATCGCCACCGTCAGGCCGAATTGTCGGAAATACTGCCCCGGAATCCCTGGCATGAACGACACTGGCACAAACACCGCCACGATCGTCATCGTCGTCGCAATCACCGCAAGACCAATCTCGTCCGCCGCCTCAATCGCCGCGCGGTACGGGCTTTTGCCCATCCGAATGTGACGCGCGATATTCTCGATCTCCACAATCGCATCATCCACCAGAATGCCCGTGGCCAGTGTCAGCGCAAGAAACGACACAAGGTTCAGACTGAACCCCAGCATATCCATCACCCAGAACGTCGGGATCGCCGACAGCGGCAAGGCCACTGCAGAAATCAACGTCGCCCGCCAGTTGCGCAGGAACAGCATCACCACGATAATCGCAAGGATCGCTCCTTCAACCAGCGTCTCAAGTGCTGCCTCGTAGTTGCCATAGGTATAAAACACCGTGTCGTCGATCATCTTGATCGCGATTTCCGGGTGCGCCGCCCGCACCTCATCCAGTGCCTTGTTTGTCGTGTCGGCCACACTCACCTCAGATGCGCCCTTGGCCCGGAACACCGAGAACGTCACAACCTGATCGCCATTATACCGGCTGAAGGATCGCAACTCCTCATAGGTATCGATAATCTGCCCCAGCTCCGACAGCCGCGCATGCCGGCCAGATGGCAGCGCAATTGTCGTTGCACGCAACCGTTCCACCGTCGCCTGATCGCCCAGCGTGCGGATCGCCTGTTCGCCAGCCCCGATTTCTGTGCGACCCGCACCCAGATCCGTATTTGTCTGGCCCAGTTGCGCCGATACCGCCTGCGCCGTGATGCCGTAGCTGTCCAGTTTGACCGGGTCCAGTTCGATGCGAATCTCACGGTCCGCCCCGCCATACCGGTCCACCCGGCCAATCCCCGGACGCCCCTGCAAGGCGCGCGTGATCGTATCATCGACAAACCAGCTGACCTCTTCAATTGTCAGGTTCGGTGCCGTCACCGCGAACGACATGATCGCTTGGCCTTCAACATCAATACGGTTCACAATCGGCGCTTCGATATCAGACGGCAGATCGCCGCGAATGCGGTCAATTGCGTCTTTCACATCCTGCACGGCCTTGTCGGTCGGCACTTCCATGCGGAATTCCACCGCCGTGGTCGAAACGCCATCCGTCACCGTCGAAATCACGTTCTTGACACCCGTGATGCCCGCAACCGCGTCTTCGATCTCTTTGGTCACCTGCGTTTCCATTTCCGCAGGCGCTGCCCCCGATTGCGCCACCGTCACCGCCACCAAGGGCACGTCGATGTTGGGAAACCGCGTGATTGGCAGCGAGTTGAAGCTTTGGATGCCCAGCACCATCAGCATGAAGAATGCCAGCAGCGGGGCAACGGGATTGCGGATCGACCAGGCTGAAAAGTTCATCGCGTGCCTCGTATCAATTGCTGTTGCTGGCGTCAGGGATCGGGTTGATCCGGTCGCCATCGCGCACGAATGCGCCTGCCTTCGTCACCACCACATCACCCGGCGACAGGCCCGCGACGATCTCGATAAAGCCGCCGTCGCGAATGCCGGTCTTGACAACGACGCGCGCCACATCACCGTTCGTCACCCGCATCACCGTCGTGCCCTGCGGGCCTGACCCTACCGCCGTCACTGGCACGGCAACCGCGTCATGTTCCGCCACGATCACCGTCGCTTCGGCAAACATGCCGGACCGCACCAGTGTGGGGTCATTCACCGTCACCCGCACCCGGCCCAGCCGCGTTGTGCTGTCAATTGTCGGTTCCACCATGCGCACCGTACCCTGCAGCGGCTCCACCGCACCCACCGCGTTCACAATTGCCTTTTGACCCGGCGCCAGCCGCATCAGATCACTTTCGGCCACATCCGCCTTCAATTCCAACGCCGAATCCTTGACGATCACAAACATCGGCGTGCCCGCCGCCGTCGCAATGCTGCCCACCGTTGCGTTGCGTTCCAGCACCTCACCCGATACCGGCGCCACCACCTGCGTGCGTTGCAGGCTTAATTCCACATTGGCCAGTTGCGCGTTCACCAGTTCCAGCTGCGCCCGCGCCGCTTCCAGCGATTGCACCGCCACCGTCACCCGCGCCATGGCCGATACCGCCCCCGACGCCGCCGTATCTGCTGCCGCCTGCGAGGCTGATCCCTGCTTGCGCAACGCCGCTGTCCGCGTGCTGACGCGCATGGCCTCATCCGCCGATGACTTCGCCTCCAGCAATTGCGCATCCGCCTGCGCGATTGTCGCCTTTGCCGACGCGAGCGATGCCAAAAACTGGCTTTTCTGCAATTCCAGCGTTGTCGCCGACAGGCGCGCCAACACCTGGCCCGCTGCGACCTTATCGCCAATATCAGCCTCAAGCGCCTCGATCGGCTGGCCCTCGATCAGCGGCGCCACCTGCACTTGTTCAACCGCCCCCACCGACCCTGACACCAGCACACGGTCCACCAAGACCCGCTTGCCCACTGTGCTGACTGTGATTGCAGGCAGGTTCACGGCAGCCTCGGTTGTCGTTTCGCTCGCCGCCACTGTTTCCGCCATCGCTGGGCCTGTCGCCAGTACCGCCAACATCATCGCAATCGCCAAAGAAAATTCTGTTACCCGCATCATCCTAGCCTCTTTGATCCATCGCGATGTCATCCAGTGTTCTGTCAATGATACGCTGCACCAGCGTTATCAGTTCATCATGCGCCCGGCCGGGGTGTGATGATTCCATGCCTGTTGCCTTGACCAGCATCACAATCAGGCGAGCATCTGCAGCATAACGTGTTTCGGCCTCTGCCGCCGTCAACCCCGTCACCTGGGCAAAGACCGAACAAAGATATCCAACAATGCCCAGCTCCATCCGTTCCGTCACAGCGCCGATCTCTGGCTTGCGCAGGGCTGCCGCCGTGATTTCGGCCCACAACCGCCCGTCATCATTGCAATTGCCTTCGTCCGAAATGCGCTGCCGGATGGTGGCCCGCAAGTGCAACATCGGATCTTCTGATGTGATGATCGCCTTGAAATCACGGTCCATTTCCGCCATGTCGGCCATCACGATCGCCTCAACAATCGCGGACTTGGACGGGAAATAGCGGTAGAAATTCCCAACGCTCATTCCCACCGACTTCGCCAGATCCTGCATCGACGCGCCATCAAAACCCTTTTCGACAAAGGCCACACGGGCACTGCCTAGGATTTCGGCAACACGGGTATCAGTCGCAGGGCGCAGATCGACAACAGGCGAAGTCATAGGAATACCCACTTGCGCTGCAGAGCAGCAAGAATGAACGTTCATTCATTCCTTGCGCAAGAATCGTTGCAAGGTCAAGTGTTAATTTGCTTAACATAAACGGTCAGGCAAAACTGCGCCAGAAACCCACAGGTTGTGCTGGCGCGCGCACAGAATTGTGGCGCTGTGCGAAACACCGTCAGACCGACTTGTCGATCAGCCCCTGTTCTGGTGCCAGCGACCGTTCTGCCACGCGCAACAGGCGGGCCCAGACCGCGGCAAAGCTGGTGGCATCACCAACCTCGGCGCAGGTTTTCGCATCGCCCGCAATGCTGGCAAAGCTGACCATGCCCAAATGCAGTGCCATGCGCTGCAGGCGGCGCAACTGATGCGGCAGGTCTGCCACCGCATCCATCGCCACCTGACGCGACACCCCGGCCATCATCAGCCCTAGTTCCGCCAGCGCCCGCGTGACCACCTGTTCGGCGGCCTGCGTACCCAGATTGCGATAGATCGCAGCAATCGGTTCGGCATCCTGCCGCAACCGTTCTTTTGGCACCAAAGCCAAGACTTCTCCCATGGCGTCACCCAACCCTATTTCAACACACCCGTCGCCACCTTGCACCCGATGTGCTGAAGAAATGGTTGCACCCGCCAAAAGAAACCGCTCGAATTGTCGGGATCGTCCGCCTAAGCAAGGCAGACCTTGCAACGGATGACCCTATGATAACGGCACGCCCTCTTCCCGCCTATCTTGTGCAGCGGTTTCACGGCTGGCGGGCCACGTCGTACCAAGACAACAAGGTCTGGTATCGCAGGCTGGCCGCATCAGGCCAACACCCCCGCGCCATGGTGATTTCCTGCTGTGACAGCCGCGTGCATGTGACGTCGATCTTTGGCGCGGATGAAGGCGAATTCTTCATCCACCGCAATGTGGCCAACCTCGTGCCGCCCTATAACCCGGATGGCGAATATCACGGCACATCCGCCGCCGTGGACTATGCGGTGAACGCGCTGGGCGTGGCGCATCTGGTGGTGTTGGGGCACAGCAACTGTGGCGGCGTGAAAGGCTGCCATGATATGTGTAGCGGGCATGCACCCGAACTGCTGGCCAAGACCAGCTTTGTGGGCCGCTGGATGGATATCCTGCGCCCCGGTTATGACCGCATCGCGCATTTGCCGGATGCGGATCAAATCGGCGCGCTGGAACGCGAGGCCGTGCTGGTCAGCCTTGAAAACCTGATGACCTTTCCCTTTGTCGCCGCCGCCGTTGCCGATGACCGCCTGACACTGCACGGGCTGTGGAACGATACCGGC
>JANNBG010000081.1:0-6376 GCA_031385205.1 Rhodobacterales bacterium | reverse complement strand
ACATCGTTGCCATCTTTCTGATGCGCGGCATTGGCAAGCACTTGGACGCCTGAGGGGGATTTGATAAATGGCTCGCGCCGTCACCACACAGCAGAAAGTCGCCTACACCGCCGCCGCATGGGCCGTGGGCCTGCTGATTTTCTTCCCCGTCCTGTGGACGATCCTGACCAGCTTCAAGACCGAGGCGAGTGCTGTGGCATCCCCGCCCGAATTTCTGGGGGCCGACTGGACCTTGCAAAACTATGCCGATGTCTGGGCGCGGTCCGACTATCCGCGCTTTTTCCTCAATTCCGTCATCATCTCCATCGGCTCCACGCTGCTGGGCCTTGCCATCGCCATCCCCGCCGCGTGGTCCATGGCCTTTGTGCCCGGCAAACGCACCAAAGACCTGCTGATGTGGATGCTGTCGACAAAGATGATGCCCGCCGTCGGCGTGTTGATCCCGATGTATCTGCTGTTTCAGTGGACCCATCTGTTTGACACCCGCACCGGCCTGATCCTTGCCCTGATGTTGATGAACCTGCCGATCATCGTCTGGATGCTTTACACCTATTTCAAGGAAATCCCCGGCGAGATTTTGGAGGCCGCGCGGATGGACGGGGCCAGCCTGATGAACGAAATCATCTATGTGCTGACCCCCATGGCCCTGCCCGGCATCGCCTCCACCATGCTGCTCAACATCATTCTCGCGTGGAATGAATCGTTCTGGACCATCACACTGACCACCGTTAACGCCGCCCCCCTGTCGGCCTTTATTGCCAGCTTTTCGGCACCACAGGGCCTGTTCTACGCAAAACTCAGTGCCGCCAGCACCATGGCCATCGCACCGATCCTGATCGTTGGCTGGTTCAGCCAGAAACAATTGGTCCGCGGCCTGACCTTCGGCGCGGTGAAGTGAGGGAACCATGGGACAGATCACACTCAGCCGCGTCCGCAAATCGTTTGGTGACGTCCATGTCATCCCCGGCGTCGACCTTGATATCGCAAACGGCGAATTCGTTGTCTTTGTCGGCCCCTCCGGCTGTGGCAAATCCACCCTGCTGCGCCTGATCGCGGGGCTGGAGGATACCACATCCGGCACCATTTCCATTGACGGCAAGGATGCCACCGCCCTTCCCCCCGCCAAACGCGGGCTGGCTATGGTGTTTCAGTCCTATGCGCTTTACCCCCACATGTCGGTGCGCAAGAACATCGCCTTTCCGCTGAAAATGGCCGGCATGACGCAGGATGCCATCGACAAAAAGGTCGATGCTGCGGGACGCGTCCTGAACCTGACGGCGTATATGGACCGCCGCCCCGGCCAGTTGTCGGGTGGTCAGCGTCAGCGCGTCGCCATTGGCCGCGCCATCGTGCGCGAACCTGCGGCCTTCCTGTTCGATGAACCCCTGTCCAACCTCGATGCCGCGCTGCGTGGCAACATGCGGCTGGAAATCACCGAACTGCACCAGACCCTGAAAACCACGATGATCTATGTGACCCACGATCAGGTCGAAGCCATGACCATGGCCGACAAGATCGTTGTCTTGCAGGCGGGCATTATCGAACAGGTCGGCAGCCCGCTCGATCTGTACAACACCCCCGCCAACGTCTTTGTCGCAGGCTTCATCGGCAGCCCCCGCATGAACCTGATCGAAGGCCCGGATGCCGCCGCCATGGGTGCCAAAACCATCGGCGTGCGCCCCGAACATCTGGATATCTCCACCACCAGCGGCAAATGGACCGGCACCGTCAGCGTGGCCGAACGGCTTGGGTCAGACACATTCCTGCATGTGAACGTGCCCAGTATCGGCTCCATGACCGTGCGTGCCGGTGGCGATGTCAACGCAGGCCACGGCGATACCATTTATCTGACCCCGCAAGCGGGTCGCATCCACCGCTTTGGTGACAACGGAAAGGCCATGACATGAGGCTGGACGGCAAAACCGCGCTGATTACTGGTGCCGCGCGCGGCATCGGCCTCGCCTTTGCGCGTGGGTTTATCGCCGAAGGCGCGCAGGTCGCACTCGCCGATATCAACGCCGATGCCGTGGCTGCTGCTGCCAAAAGCCTTGGCCCCATGGCCCATGCCGTGCAGATGGATGTGACGGGTCAGGCCAGCATTGATGCTGGCTTTGCCTCTGCCATCGCAAAAATGGGCAAACTGGATATCCTTATCAACAATGCCGCTTTGTTTGACGCCTGCCCCATCGCAGACATCACGCGTGCCAGCTATGACAAGCTGTTCGCCGTCAACGTCGCAGGCACCCTGTTCACCATGCAGGCCGCAGCAAACCACATGATCGCGCGCGGCCAAGGTGGCAAGATCATCAACATGGCCAGTCAAGCCGGTCGTCGCGGCGAATCCCTTGTGGCCGTCTATTGTGCCACCAAGGCCGCCGTCATTTCCCTCACCCAAAGCGCGGGCCTCAACCTGATCGCGCATGGCATCAACGTCAACGCCATCGCCCCCGGTGTGGTGGACGGCGAACACTGGGACCATGTGGATTCACTCTTTGCCAAATACGAAAACCGCCCTTTGGGCGAGAAAAAACGCATTGTCGGCGCAGCCGTGCCCGCAGGCCGCATGGGTACAGCGGATGATCTGATCCCCATGGCCGTGTTTTTGGCCTCCAGCGGTTCCGATTACATCGCGGGGCAGACTTACGGTGTCGACGGCGGTAACTGGTTGGCGTGAAGGAATAAAATGATGACTGTTGCCATGCCCGCCTATGATCGCAAAAACCTGACCCCCGGTATCGTGCATATCGGCCTCGGCAACTTTCACCGCGCCCATATGGCCGTCTATCTGGATGATCTGTTTGCGTTAGGTGAAGGCCATGATTGGGCCATCCTCGGCGCAGGCGTGCGCGCAGGCGATGCGCGGATGCGTGAGGCACTGCTCGCCCAGGATTGCCTGTCCACCGTCATCGAGGTTGACCCGGTCAGCCCATCCGCCCGCCGCATTGGCGCCATGACTGGCTTTATCGACGTACAACCCGACAATGCCGCCCTGATCGCTGCCATGTCAGACCCCGCCATCCGCATCGTCAGCCTGACCGTCACTGAGGGTGGCTATTACATTGATGCACATGGCCAGTTTGACGCACACCACGCCGACATCGCCCATGATGCTGCAAATCCGCTGAAACCTGTCACCGCATTCGGCGCCATGCTTGCCGCCCTGCGTGCGCGGCGTGACAATGACACTCCGCCGTTCACCGTCATGTCCTGCGATAATCTGCCCGGCAACGGCCATGTCACCCATGGCACCGTCATGGGCCTTGCCCGCTTGCTGGACGCTGATTTCGCCGCCTGGGTCGATACCAATGTCGCCTTCCCCAATGGCATGGTCGACCGCATTACCCCTGCCACCGGCCCGCGCGAACGCGCCCTTGCCGCCAGCTTTGGCCTGCACGACCCCGTCCCCGTCACCTGCGAACATTTCCGGCAATGGGTGCTGGAGGATCACTTCCCAACCGGTCGCCCCGCCTTGGAAAAGGTCGGCGTCACCTTTACCAATGATGTGCATGTCTACGAATCCATGAAAATCCGCATCCTCAACGGCGGCCATGCCATCATCGCCTACCCCGCCGCCCTGATGGACCTGACCCTGGTGCATGAGGCGATGGCCAACCCGCTGATCGCCGCTTTCCTGGAACGCGTCGAACGCGACGAAGTGCTGCCGCATGTGCCCCCCGTGCCCGACACATCGCTGGATGATTACCTGACGCTCATCATCAGCCGCTTTGCCAACCCCGAAATCGCCGATACCACCGCGCGCCTGTGCCTTGATGGGTCCAACCGCCAACCCAAGTTCATCGTGCCCTCCCTGCGCGATGTGCTGGCGGCAGGATCAGTTCCCCAAGGGCTGATCCTGCTGTCGGCACTGTGGTGCCACTACTGCGCTGGCATCACCGATAGCGGTGCCGTGATCCCCCCGAATGACCCCGACTGGCCCGCCCTGCAAGCCCGCGCGCATTTGGCAAGGAAAGACCCAGCAGAATGGCTGCGGATGGAGACGGTCTATGGCGACCTGGCTGGGAATGCCACCGTGGTCGCGGCTTTCACCACACACCTGCGCCGCGTGCAGACGCTGGGCACGAAAGCCGTGCTTGCGCAGTTCCTGCAAGGGTAGTTCTGGTGACATGCGCCGGGGGTTTCACACCCCCGGACCCCCGTGAGATAGTTAAGAACAGAGGAAGTCAGTGGTGCCCGTAATACAGCCCCACCACATGCTCGGCTTCGGCAAAGAACAGCCAGCGCGCGGCGAACGCCCCGGTCAGGTGGACGACCGCCGCAAGGGCAACGGCAGGCCATGACAGGCTAAGGCCGATGATCACAGCCGGGATCAGCGCCGCACCAACCACCGCAATCACCCGCAAGTTCCGTGCATGTTTGCGCCCCACCAGATACATCATCTCGCGCATCAGATAATTGCCACCCGTGTGCGGTTGCTCAAACACCGTGGTCAGGCCGATGGCCCCCAGCCCTGTCGCCGTGCCCGTCGTCTGCCCGCGTTTGGCGAACAGCGTGTCACCAATCGTAAAGGCCACGATCAGGGTCAGGCCGAGGATTGCAGCCGCAAGCGGTGCCCATGGCTGTGCTGTCAGGATCATGCCACCCGTCACCGCAAAGGCCACAAACAGCGCGGGCGAAATCCAATGGTTCCAGCGCGGCACGGCGGCGATTTGCGCATAGATCATTGCCGTGCACAGCGTGGTGACCACGCAAAGCGCCGCCCCCGGCCATGCCAGCGCACGCGGCGTTTCCATACCGAAAATCTGCGTCAAGGCGACGGGTGCCAGAATCAACAGGGTTGCGGTCGCCGCCCATGCCTCACGGCTTAGCCACGATGTGCGCCATTGCGTAAACGCGCGCCAGGCCCGTTCGGGGTGGCCAAGGTGAAAGGTCGAGGCGACAAGGCCGCCTGTGGCCAGCCCATAGGCGAGTGTCCAATAGAGGAACGCAGGCCAGCCGGACGGCAGCGTTCCAAGCGCAAGCAAGGCCATCAGGCCAAATCCCGCACCCGACAGCACTGTGAAGACAATGACAGAAGGCGCTGGATTCACGGCAGTTTCCCCAGCACCTTATCCAGCCATCCCGCCAATCCCGTGGCCTTCAGGTCCAGCAAGGGCGCCAAAAGGCTGGCCTCACTCCGACGGTCTTTCTTGCGCGGCGGCAGGTATTTATTGGTGGGCTTGGTGCGCAAATCCGGCATCAGGTCATAGCCACCCCGTTCTGCAACCAGTTGCGACACCTTGCTGTCAGGGTCCGCAAAATCGCCAAAATGCCGTGCATTGGTCGGGCAGGTGCGCACGCAGGCGGGTTCGCGGTCTTCTTCAGCCAGTTCTTCGTTATAAATCCGGTCCACGCACAGCGTGCATTTCTTCATCACCCCCGCATCCGCATCCATTTCCCGCGCGCCATACGGGCAGGCCCAGGCGCACAACCCGCAGCCGATGCAGGCAGACTCGTTGACCAGCACAATGCCGTCTTCCACCCGCTTGTAACTTGCCCCGGTCGGGCAAACCGTCACACAGGGTGCGTCTTCACAATGCAGGCAGGACCGCGGGAAATTGATGGTTTGTGCAAACCCTTCAATGTGTTGCACGGCATAGCTGTGAACCCGGTTGAGGAAGGTGCCCGAAGGGTCTGATCCATATGGATTCTGGTCGGACAGGCCATGTCCCTGATCGTTCCAGCCCTTGCAGGCCGTCACGCAGGCATGGCAACCCACGCAGGTGTCAAGGTCAACGACCAGCCCCAGCTTTTTCTGGGTCGCCCCCGGCAGCATCGTCATTGCGTCACCACGGGTTTGATCGACGGGAACGCCGGTTGCGATTCCGCAGGCGCTTCACACTTCACAATCCGCACCTTCAGATCAAACCACGCCGCCTGCCCTGTCACCGGGTCGGCGTTGGCATAGCGTTGCCCATCGCCCTTTTCCGGCAGCAACTCACTAATCAGATGGTTCAACAAAAACCCCTTTGTCGCCTCCGGTGCTGTATCGTCCAAAGCCCACGCCCCCTTGCGCTTGCCAATCGCATTCCACATCCAGACCGTATTCTCGTTCAACGCTGCCATATGCGCCACTGGCACCACAATCTCGCCGGAAGGCGAGGTCACCCGCGCCCAATCGCCATCACGAAACCCCTGCGCCACCCAAATCTTTGTCGGCACATACAGGAAATTCCACCCATGAATTTGCCGCAACCACGCGTTCTGCGACCCCCAGGAGTGGTACATCGCCATCGGCCGCTGCGTCAGCGCATGCACCGGATAGCCCTCAACCTCAGGCAGCGGATGCCATGCGGGCAACGGGTCCATCGCGTGGCGTACCTGTGCGCGCAGATGGTCGGGCGGTTGTTGCCAGCCATGCCCCTCGGCGGCCAGTTGG
>JANNBG010000067.1:0-3296 GCA_031385205.1 Rhodobacterales bacterium | reverse complement strand
TTTTGACACTTTGTCAAAGAACCGCTCGTCGCCCAATTCTTCCATGGCTTCAATCACGTCACGGGCAAGCGCATCGCCCATGTCATCAAGAACACTCACCGCGAAACCTCGCCCAGCCGCCGTTTCACATAGTCCGATACGGTGCCAATCATCGGGTTCATATGAGCTTCCTCGTCCTTGAAGAAGTGATCTGCACCTTCAACGGTGGTGTGGGTGATCGTGATACCCTTTTGTTCGTGCAGCTTATTCACCAAATTGACGGTATCTTTTGGCGGCGCCACTTTATCCGCCGTGCCATTGATGATCAGGCCAGAAGACGGGCAGGGGGCAAGGAAGCTGAAATCATACATGTTGGCGGGGGGTGCGATGGAGATGAAGCCGGTGATTTCCGGGCGGCGCATCAGCAGTTGCATGCCGATCCATGCACCAAACGAAAAGCCTGCCACCCAGCAATGCTTGGCGTTCTGGTTCATGGCCTGCAGGTAATCCAGCGCCGATGCGGCATCTGACAGCTCACCAATGCCTTGGTCGTATTCGCCCTGGCTGCGGCCCACACCGCGAAAGTTGAAACGCAGGACGGTGAAGCCGAGGTTGTAGAACGCGTAATGCAGGTTATACACGACCTTGTTGTTCATCGTGCCACCGTAGGCAGGGTGCGGGTGCAGTACGATGGCGATGGGGGCATCGCGGTCTTTTTGCGGATGGTAGCGGCCTTCGAGCCGGCCATCGGGACCGGCGAAAATCACTTCGGGCATAGGTCTCACCTGTATGGGGCGCGTTTGTTGACGGGAACGCGGCACTAATCTAGAACCATTCTAAAGCGCGGCGTGCGCTTTGGCGGGGTTTGGTTGAGTTAAGGGTGCCGGGGCCCTTCGTCAATGAGAATGGGGAATTTCGCATGAAGCTTTCGACCAAAGGGCGATATGCGATGGTGGCGCTGGCCGATCTGGCATTGGTGGAGGGTAAAGGTGACACGATGGTGTCATTGGCGGCGATATCGAAACGGCAAGATATCAGTCTGCCCTATCTGGAGCAGCTGTTCGTGAAACTGCGGCGTGCCGGGCTGGTGGAGGCGGTGCGGGGGCCGGGGGGTGGCTACCGGCTGGCGCGGCCGGCCGAGACCATCCGGGTCAGTGAGGTGATGGAAGCGGTGGATGAGACGGTGGATGCGCTGCACACCGGGGCAGGGGCTTCAGGCGGGGTGTCGGGGTCACGGGCGCAAAGTCTGACGAACCGGCTGTGGGAAGGGCTGTCGGCATCGGTCTATGTGTTTCTGCATCAGGTGCGGTTGTCGGATGTGGTGAAGAACGACCTTGTGCCATGCCCGGCGGTGCCAAACCTGTTTCGGGTGGTGGATGAGGAATGACCGATTTTCATGCGAAAATCAGGGGGGCTGTCTGCCCCCCTACCCCCCCGAAGATAGTTAAGAACAGAGGAAGCTGATGGGTTTGCGCACGTATCTTGACTGGAACGCGACAACGCCGCTGCGACCGGAGGCACGGGCGGCGATGGTTGCGGCCATGGATGTGGTGGGCAACGCGAGTTCAGTGCATTTTGAGGGGCGGGCAGCGCGGGCGGTGATTGAACGGGCACGGGCGCAGGTGGCGCAGGCTTTCGGGGCGGATGGGGCGGATATTGTGTTCACGTCAGGGGCGACCGAAGGTGCTGCGTTGGCCTGTGCGGGGCGGGATCTGGCCTGTGCGGAGGTGGAGCATGATGCGGTACTGGCGCAGTGTGATGCAGTGCTGCCGGTAGATGCGGAGGGGCGGGTTCTGGTCGATACGCCTGCACAAGTGGCGTTGCAGCTGGCCAATTCGGAAACGGGGGTGATGCAGGATATCCCTGCAGGGTTGGCGCTGTGCGATGCGACGCAGGCGTTTGGCAAGGTGCCGGTGGCGTTCAACTGGCTGGGCTGTGACATGGCGCTGGTATCGGCGCATAAACTGGGCGGGCCGAAGGGGGTGGGGGCGCTGGTCCTGCGCCGGGGGTTGGATGTGGTGCCGGTGTTGCGCGGGGGCGGTCAGGAGTCTGGCAGGCGAGCGGGCACGGAGAACATCATCGGCATCGCGGGGTTTGGGGCGGCGGCGGAGGCGGCGGCGCGGGATCTGGCCAACGGGGTGTGGGACGAAGTGGCCCAACTTAGAAATATTCTAGATTGCGCATTGTCGGCGCAGGGATTTGAGACTATTTCTGTCGGGAATACAGGGGCACGTCTGCCCAACACCCTGTGCATCATCGCGCCGGGCTGGAAGGGCGAAAGCCAGGTGATGGCGATGGACCTTGCCGGGTTTGCCATTTCGGCGGGATCGGCCTGTTCCAGCGGCAAAGTGCGCGCCTCACGCGTGTTGCTGGCGATGGGGTTTTCGGGGGCCGAGGCGCAATCGGCGATCCGGGTGTCAATCGGCCCCGGTGTGACGGAAGAGGCGGTGCTGCGGTTTGCCGATACCTGGGCTGCCGGATACCGCAAGATCAGGGGCCGTGCGGCCTGATGGAGAATGCCATGACGCTTGACGAAACCCAGACCGAAGTGCGCGACGGTGTTGACCGTGAAACGGTTGAGGCCGTGCAGGCCATGTCAGGCGCCTACAAGCATGGCTGGTCCACGGATATTGACATGGACTATGCGCCCAAGGGCGTGAGTGAAGATATCGTGCGGCTGATTTCGGAGAAAAACGGCGAACCGGCATGGATGCTGGACTGGCGGCTGGCGGCATATCGGCGCTGGGTGGGGCTGGTGGAGCCGCATTGGGCGATGCTGCAGTACAAGCCGATCGACTATCAGGACCAGTATTATTACGCCAAACCGAAAAGCATGGCGGTGGCGCCGAAGTCCTTGGATGAGGTGGACCCGAAGCTGCTGGCGACCTATGCGAAACTGGGAATTCCCTTGAAAGAACAGATGCTTCTTGCAGGTGTTGAAGGCGTGCCAGCACCGCGGCAGGTGGCGGTGGATGTGGTGTTTGATTCCGTGTCAGTAGGCACCACGTTCAAGGCGGAGCTGGCCAAGGCAGGGGTGATCTTCTGTTCGATATCAGAGGCGATCCGTGAACATCCCGCGTTGGTGCAGAAGTATATCGGGTCTGTGGTCCCACAAACCGATAATTTCTTTGCCACGCTGAATTCTGCCGTGTTTTCCGATGGATCTTTCGTCTACATCCCGCCCGGCACGCGCTGCCCGATGGAATTGTCGACCTATTTCCGCATCAATGCCGAAAACACCGGGCAGTTTGAACGCACTTTGATCGTCTGCGACCGGGGCGCTTATGTCAGCTACCTTGAAGGCTGCACCGCGCCCA
>JANNBG010000813.1:0-2478 GCA_031385205.1 Rhodobacterales bacterium | reverse complement strand
TCCGCAAGGACTCGCTCTACTGCGACGCCATCAGCAGCCCCACCCGCCGTGCCACCCGCACCGTGCTGGACGCGCTGTTCCACCGCCTGACCGCATGGCTGGCCCCCATCCTCGTCTTCACCGCCGAGGATGTCTGGCTGTCGCGCTTTCCTGAAGACACGGGGTCCATCCACCTGCACGACTTCCCCGAAACGCCCCACGCTTGGCGTGATGATGGGCTGGCGAATTCGTTTGCCTACAAGCGTTTAGTCCGCAAGGATGTAACGGAAGCTATTGAAGTATTCCGCACCAAGAAGGAAATTGGTTCAAGCCTAGAGGCCCACCCAACCGTCTACTTTTCCGGCGATGCAGCGATGCTTGATCTATATGGCGGTCCAGAAGGCTTCGCGAAAGACTTCAAAGATTTATGCATCACATCCGGCATCACGATCGTTGAAGGCCGCCCAAAAGATGCGCCTTTGCTTGATGAAAATACTCCCTTTGCAAGATATGTGGAGTTTCAAAAAGCTCCCGGCCACAAATGCCAACGCTGCTGGCGCGTTCTGCCCGATGTCGGCACCCACAAACACGCGCACACCTGCGCGCGCTGCGACGCGGCTCTGACCTAAGATGGGCATATTGCCCATCCTACCCGACGTAGGATGGGCAATTCTGCCCATCACGCCTTGATGCCCTCCCTCACCCTCCCCAGCCCCTACGGCCCCCTTACCCTCACCGAAAAGGCCGGTATCCTGACCTCGCTCGACTGGCGCACAGGCCATGATGACCCCTCACCCCTACTGATCGAGGCCGCCCGTCAACTCACCCAATATTTCAACAAAACCCTGCACAACTTCACCCTCCCCGTCGACTTCGGCACTGGCATTCACACCCAGGTCCGCCATGCCATGGCCGCCATCCCTTACGGCGAAACCCGCACCTACGGCGACATTGCCAAAACCCTTAACACCAACGCCCAGGCCGTCGGCCAAGCCTGCGGCGCCAACCCCCTGCCCATCCTCATCCCCTGCCACCGCGTTGTGGGCGCACAAAACCTTGGCGGGTTTTCCGCCAAAGGTGGCGTTGAAACCAAAGTCGCCCTGCTGCGCCACGAAGGCGCCGCCTCCCTGCTGATCTGACTTGCCCCCGCCCCAAACCCCACTTACCCCTACCCCATGACATTCGGCGTTTTCCTCGCAGTTCTGGCCGCGGCATTCCTGCATGCCACATGGAATGCCCTTATCAAAACCGGCGCCTCCAAAGTCGGCAGCATGCTGATCCTGTCATTGATGGAAATCCCCATCGGCCTCGCCGTGGCCAGCACAAGGCCAGCCTTACTCAACGCCGCTATCCCATGGGTCATCGCCGCCGCCGCCACCCATTTCGCCTATAAATCCTTTCTCACCTTCGCCTATGAACGTGGTGATCTGTCCCGTGTTTACCCCATCGCCCGGGGTGCCGCCCCCATGATCGTCGCCATCATCGGCGCCATCTGGATGATCGACCCCGTCACCCCCACCGAATACGCAGGCATCGCCCTGCTGGGCCTTGGCATCGCCCTGATGGCCTGGGGCGTCTTCACCGATGGTGAAAACCGCAAACTGCTGCCTTTCGCCTTCGGCTCCGCTTGCGCCACTGCGGCCTATACCCTGATCGACGGCCTCGGTGCCCGCATCAGCGGCGATGCCGTGGCCTACATCGCTTGGGTCTTTGTCGCCGATGGTATCCTGTTCCCGCTCACCATGGTCGGCACACGCGGCTTGTCCGTCATCCCGCGTGGGCGGCGCGACTGGGTGCTGGGCACCATCGCCTCTGCCGCCAGCTATGGGGCCTATTCCGTCTCCGTCTGGGCCATGATGGTCGCCCCCATCGCCCTTGTCGCCGCCTTGCGCGAAACATCCATCCTGTTTGCCGTGCTGATCGGCTGGCTGGTGTTTGGTGAAACCATGGGCCGCAACAAAGCCACCGCCGTCGCCGTCATCGTGGGCGGTGTCGTGCTGACACGGCTGTAGATCATCGGAACTGGACCACTGACGCAGAACAAATTACCAATCCGCAATACCTGAGCACAGAAAGGCCACCGCATGCCGGATTTCAGCGCCAATCCAGATTTCGTCATCACGGATGAGGCCGCCCTGCGTGCCATGTTTCCCCCAACCCACACCCTTGCCATTCAAAAGATGCAAGGCACCATCGACACCCACGCGCGCGGCTTTATCTCGCGCGCGCCCTTCCTGTGCATCGGCACGCAGAATGCTGATGGCCGCGCCGATGTCAGCCCGCGTGGCGATGCCCCCGGCTTTGTCAGCGTCCTTGACCAGCACACCCTCGCTATCCCGGACCGTCCCGGCAACAACCGGCTTGATACGCAATCCAACATCATCGCCAACCCCAACGTCGGCCTTTTGTTCATCATCCCCGGCTTTGATGATACCCTGCGCGTGAATGGCCACGCCATGCTGGTGAATGACCCCACCCTGCTGGCAACCATGGCCGTCA
>JANNBG010000772.1:0-3069 GCA_031385205.1 Rhodobacterales bacterium | reverse complement strand
TGGCGCGAGTTCAGCTATCATTTGATCTATCATACACCGCATATCACGACCGGGAACTGGAAACCGGATTGGGACGCGTTTCCGTGGCGCGGCGATAATGCGGATGCCGAGGCGTGGAAGCGCGGCATGACGGGCGAGCCGTTTGTGGATGCGGCGATGCGCGAGATGTATGTGACGGGCACCATGCACAACCGGGGGCGGATGATTGTGGCGTCCTATCTGACCAAGCATCTGCTGACGCATTGGCGCGTGGGGCTGGATTGGTTTGCCGCGTGTCTGACGGATTGGGATCCGGCGGCGAATGCGATGGGCTGGCAATGGGCGGCGGGGTCCGGGCCGGATGCGAGCCCCTATTTCCGTATCTTTAACCCGGCGACGCAGGCAGAAAAGTTTGATGCGGGGGGCGTCTATCGCCGCCGGTTTCTTGCGGAATTGTCACGCGCGCCGGGGCCGGATGCGCTGGCCTATTTCGACGCCATTCCGGGCCGTTGGGATCTGAAAGCCACCCAAGCTTACCCTGCGCCGCGTATTGACCTTGGGGAAGGGCGAAATCGTGCGCTAAATGCCTATGGACGCAGAAACTCTGGCGCTACATCTGCGTAACTGAAAAGACTTTAACAAGAGACCCTTGGGGGGGTAAATGACGGTTCTGACGAGTACAAAGGGCCAAACCGGCCTGCCACGTTATTTTTCTGCTGCCTTTGGTGTGGTCAGCCGCCTGCAGGAAGGGCGTCTGGATTTTGTGCTGCCAGATGGCCGCCGGTTTCGGGCTGAAGGAGCCAGGCCGGGGCCGGTGGCGGAAATCACCATTCACAACCCGGATACCTTTGCGCGTCTGGTGCGGGAAGGCGATCTGGGGTTCTGCGATGCCTATCTTGATGGCTGGTGGTCTACGCCGGACCTGCAGGCCTTTATGGATGTGGTCCATATGGGCAATAATGATGTGTATGACGGTTATCCCGGCCTTGGGTTGCTGCGCGCGTATGAAAAGGTGCGGTTCTGGTGGCAATCCAACAGCAAGACGCAGGCCCGCAAGAACATCGCCTATCACTATGATCTGGGGAATGATTTCTACAGCCTGTGGCTGGACGAGACGATGACCTATTCCTCGGCGCTGTTTCACACGGGCCAAGAAAGTCTGGAACACGCGCAGGAACAGAAATACGCGAGCATGGTGGACCTGATGGGGGCCATTCCGGGCGACCATGTGCTGGAGATTGGCTGCGGCTGGGGCGGGTTTGCGGAATATGCGGCAAAGGAGCGGGGACTGCGGGTGACGGGTCTGACGATCAGTCAGGCGCAATATGACTATGCGGTGGACCGGATTGCGCGCGCAGGTCTGACGGACCGTGTGGATTTCAAGTTACAGGATTACCGCGATGAACGCGGGACATATGACGGGATTGCGTCGATCGAGATGTTCGAGGCGGTGGGGGAACGTTATTGGCCGGTGTATTTCGATACGCTGCGGGAAAACCTGAAACCGGGCAAGCATGCGACGCTGCAGATCATCACGGTGTCGGACAAACGCTGGCATGTGTACAAGCGGGGCGTTGATTTCATTCAGAAACATATCTTTCCGGGGGGGATGTTGCCGTGCCCTGCGGCCTTGAAGACGGAGATCGCGCGGGCGGGGTTGCATCTGAAAGGGTCGATGGAATTTGGCAAAAGCTATAGCCAGACGCTGCGCCGTTGGCATGAGATGTTCAATGACCGCTGGCCGGATGCGGCACATCTGGGCTTTGATGACAGGTTCCGGCGGATGTGGAACTTTTACCTGACCTCTTGCGCCAGCACGTTTCAGGGGGGAAACTGCGATGTCACCCAAATCACGGTGACCAAACCCTAAGGTGTGTTGATGCCGACAGCTGCGAAACTTGTATCTGCCGTGTTGTTTGCGGCTTTGGCCTTCCTCGCGGCTGATCTGTATGTGCCGGGGATGCCGGGCAATCCGGCTGTGGCGTATTTCCGGGAAGGCTGTGCAGTCATCGGCATGCTGTGCGGGTGGATGGTGATGGGGCGGCTGGTGGGCAAGGGCATGGTTGCGGCGGCAGGGTCGGGGTTTCGGACATCAGCGACAATCCTGTTCTGGTGCCTTTTGGGTTTCGCCGTCTATGAGATGGTCGAGAAATCGACCAAAAAGATCTATGACGGGCCGATGGAGGCGATGCTGGCGATTTTCGACATCATGGTGAAATACGGCAAGTTGGCCCTGACGCCAGAGGTGTTGGGCACTTTGGCGGTGGGGGGCATGTTGGGCGGGTTGCTGGCGGAATGGGTCAGCAGGCGGGCCTCGTGACGGATGGGGTCACGCTGCGGCGGGCAACCAGGCCGGGCGATGTGCAGGTGGCCGGGCACCGCGCGCCTTACAAGGGGTTTTTCGCGGTTGAGGAATACGACCTGCGCTTTCGCCGCTTTGACGGGGGGATGAGTGATGTGGTCAGCCGCACGGCCTTTGTCACAGGCGATGCGGTGACGGTGCTGCCCTATGATGCGGTGCGCGACAGGGTGCTGCTGATCGAACAGTTCCGCCCGGCGCCCTTTGTGCGGGGCGATGCGGAGTGCTGGTCATTGGAGGCGATTGCAGGGCGCCTGGACGCGGGCGAGACGCCAGAGATGGCGGCACGGCGCGAGGCGGTGGAAGAGGCGGGGCTGGTGTTGGGGGATTTGCTGTTCGTGGCGGGGTATTACCCCAGCCCGGGGGCGGTGGCGGAATATCTGTATTCCTATGTGGCGCTGACGGATTTGCCGGATGGGATTGCGGGGGTGTTTGGGCTGGAAGGTGAGGCGGAGGATATCCGGGGGCATCTGGTGGGGTTCGATGCGCTGATGGGGGTGGTGGCGAGTGGTGAGATCAACAATGCGCCACTGGTGTTAACGGCGCTGTGGCTGGCGCGGGAACGGGGTAAGCTGCGGGGGTGATGGGCAGAATTGCCCATCCTACCCGGCGCTGGTGGATTTGCGGGCGGGGCGCTGATGGGGGTGCTGGCGCGCGGCGAAATCAATAGCGCGCCGTTGGTGTTGATGGCGCTGTGGTTGGCGCGGGAACGGGGTAAGCTGCGGGGGTGA
>JANNBG010000769.1:0-5395 GCA_031385205.1 Rhodobacterales bacterium | reverse complement strand
GGTGCAGCCGGGGTGTTTGCTGAAGGACGTGGATGCGGTGACGAAGGGTTCGGGGCAGGAAATCCGGATGTTCAGTTCGACCTATGCGACGGCGACGATTGGCGGGTTTATTTCGGGCGGGTCCGGGGGGGTTGGCTCCTGCACATGGGGCGTGTTGCGCGACCTTGGCAACATCATCCGGCTGCGCGTGGTGACGATGGAGGCGGAACCGCGTGTTTTGGAGTTTACGGGGGAGGAGTTGCACCGCGTCAGCCACGCCTATGGCACGAATGGCATTATTACAGAGTTAGAGATGCCGCTGGCACCGAGTTACGACTGGGTGGAGATTTTCGTGACGTTGCCGGATTTCGACCGGGCTGTGGAGTATGCGGGGGCGTTGGGCAATCAGGATGGGATCCTGAAAAAGCTGATCTCGGTCTATGAGGCGCCGATTGCGCAGGACTATTTTCAACGCGTGGCCCCGCATGTGCGGTCAGGCGAACATCTGCTGGGCCTGATGATTGCGCCGCATGCGATGGATGGGTTTTTGACTTTTACGGCGCGCTATAGGGCGACCATCATCTACCGCAGCGATCAGACGGAATGGCCGCGTGAACCGGGGCCGGTCTATGAATACGGCTGGAACCATACCACATTACGGGCGCTGAAGGTGGACCCGGCGGTGACCTATCTGCAGGTGCGCTATGCGCCGGAGAATTATGCGGAGAAAATCGCGGCGGTGCGCGCGGCGTTTCCGGGCGAGGTGATGCAGCATCTGGAATTGATGCGGGAAAATGGCCGCGTGATGTTCGCCGGGCTGTCCTTGGTGAAATTCACCAATGAGGCGCGGCTGGATGAGATTGTGCGCATGCACGAGGCGATGGGCTGCATGGTGTTCAACCCGCACCGCTATACGCTGGAGGAGGGCGGGCGGCAGGCAGTGGATGGGCGGCAATTGGCGTTCAAACGCGAGGCGGACCCGAAGGGGTTGCTGAACCCCGGCAAGATGATTGCATGGGATGACCCGGATTGGGCGTATGACCGGGCGTATACTTACGCAAAACTGCAGGCGGCGGAATGATCGGGGTGCTGCATGCGTATTTGGGCAAACAGAAAGCGGGTTTTCTGTCTGCGAAAATACGCACTTTGGCGCGGCATCGGGGCCGGGTGCAATGACGCGGGTTCTGGTGCTGTTTGCGCATCCGTGTGAGGAGAGTTTCGCGAACGCATTGAAGGGCATTGTGGTGGACACATTGGCCAAGCGCGGGTGGGAGGTGGACCTGTGCGATCTGTATGCAGAAGGGTTTGATCCGGTGCTTTCGGCGGCAGGGCGCAGGGGATACCATGATACGGCGACGAATACGGCAGATGTGCAGGGCTATGTGGACCGTCTGAGGGCGGCGGAGGCGTTGGTGTTTGTGTTCCCGGTATGGAATTTTGGCTTTCCGGCGATTTTGAAGGGGTTCATCGACCGCGTGTTTCTGCCGGGGGTGAGTTTCCGCCTGGAAAACGGGTTGGTGGCCCCGGCCTTGACCAACATTCGCAAGATGGCGGCGGTGACGACCTATGGGGCGACAAAATGGCGGGCGATGTTGGCAAGCGACCCCCCGCGACATGTGGTCAAACGTGCGCTATGGTTTGTGGCGCGGCCTGACAAGCTGCGATATCTGGCGCTGCACGATATGAACCGTGCGGATGACGCCAAGCGGCGTCGCTATCTTGCGACGGTGCAACGCGAGATGGAGCGTTTCTGACATGCGAGCCTTGGTGGTGTATTGTCACCCGAAGACGGACAGTTTCAATGCGGCGGTCAAAGACCTTGTTCTGGCAAAGCTGCGCGCGGTGGGGGCCGAAGTGCGCCTTGCAGACCTGTACCGCCGTGGTTTTACGCCGGTGCTGACGGATGCGGAATGGGAGGGGTATCTGACCTGCCCGACCAATGCGGATGCTGTGGCCGATGATGTGGCGGACCTGCGCTGGTGCGATACGCTGATCTTTGTCTATCCGACATGGTGGTATGGGTTGCCCGCGATGCTGAAGGGGTGGCTGGACCGGGTGATGCTGCCGGATGTGGCGTTTCTGATGCCGGATGAGGCAAACAGGAATATCAGGCCGGGGTTGCGGCATATCACGCGGCTGGGGGTGTTCACGACCTGCGGGGCGAGCTGGTGGTTGACGAAACTGATCGGGTCACCGGGCAGGCGCACGCTGATGTGGGGCGTGGGGTTGTTATGCGCAAAAGGCAAACGGGCGGTGTTCGCGGCGCATTACCTGATGGATTCGTCTACGGATTTGAGTCGCAGGACGCATCTGGACCGGGTGGGGCGCAAGATGGACAGGCTGATGGGGCGGGTGGCGCGGGTGCAGTTGGCGGAGGCGGTGGAATGAGGCGGCTGGATTGGGCAGACTACCGCGCGCCGGAATTTGCAAGCATTGATCCGGCAAGGACGATTGCGATTTTGCCGACGGCGGCGATTGAACAGCACGGGCCGCATTTGCCGGTGGGCGTGGATACGATGATTGCGGAGGGGTTGCTGGCGCGGCTGCGCAGGGAGTGCCCGGAGGATCTGGATATCCGCATTCTGCCGGTGCAGGCGGTGGGCAAATCGAACGAACATCTGTGGGCGGCGGGGACATTGACGCTGTCGGCGGAGGTGGCGTTGCGGGCTTGGGTGGAAATCGGGCTGTCGGTGGCGCGGGCGGGGGTGCGCAAGATTGTGATCGTGAACAGCCATGGGGGCAATCTGGACCTGATTTCGATTGTCAGCCGCGAGTTGCGGGTGCAGGCGGGGATGCTGGCGGTAAAATGCCAATGGGGCAGTTTCGGGGTGCCGGAGGGGATATTCTCGGCGCGTGAGATGCAGTTTGGCATTCACGGGGGGGATGCGGAGACGAGCCTGATGCTGGCATTTCGGCCTGAGACGGTGGATATGGGCTGCGCGCAGGATTTCCGGTCAAAGGCGGAAGGCGCGCCCGTGCCGCCAACGGGGGCAGTATCGCTGGGCTGGGTGAGTTCGGATTTGAATATGGCAGGTGTGGTGGGCGACGCGCATCTGGGCACGGCGGAAAAGGGCGAGGCTGTGGCGGCGCATATGGTGGCGGGGTTTGTGGGACTGTTGCGGCAGGTGCGGGATTTGGGGATTGCAGGTTATGCGCCGATGACAGGGCCCGCGGTGCGGATTGGATGAGGCAGCTGATGTTGGAAGAGAAGTTTTGAAACCGGCATTTTCGGGTCACCCTGGCGCGCTCAGTCATCCCGCAACAGCTCCATCGCGTTCAACCGGTTGACCAGGGCCGATGCGCCCAATGTGGCGAGCAGGGCCGCGCCCAGCACACTGGCCAGCACCAGCCCGGATGATCCGACATCGACCAGATAGGGCGGGTTCAGCACGAAGAGCGGGCGCAGCACGTTGATCAGATAAAACGCCATGACCAGCCCGACGGGCACGCCGATTGCGCAACCCGCAACGGCCGCCGTCGCGGCTTCGGCCCCGATCAGCGCGCGGATCGCGGCAGGTTGCATTCCCAAAGCCCGCAGGGTGACGTATTCGCGGCGGCGTTGCAGCAGCAGGCCGAACACGAAGATCGCGACGGTGACGGCGCCCATGGCGAGGGAAAAGCCTGAATCGAGCCGCAGCAACCCGTCGATATTCAGGGCGGCAAGGCTGGATTGGTCTTTGGCCAAGGCGGTCAGCCTTGTGTCGATCCGGACGGTTTGTCCGGCGGTTGCCTGCAGTGCCGTTGTGGCCAGCGTGAGGGTTGCTTCGGTCTGATCGGTGGTGCGGGCCAGAAAGAACGCAGGGGCAGCGGATGGCACGGCTTGCGTTGCCCGGCTGAGGTTCATCAGCGCATCCGCGCCTTCAGGAAACCCGGGCAGCCGGTCGAACAGGCCGATGATCTGCAGGTCAACCTCGGTCTGCACGGTGGTCCCCCGCGCCAGCAGCACCTTCATGCGGGTACCCACCGGGGCGCGCAGGAATTGCGACATATCGGTGCTGAGGAGGATGGCGTTGGGATCATCCGCCAGCGTCTGCAACATGGCGGCTGCCGAACCGCTGGGAAAATGGCTGTCATCCAAGGGGGCGATTTGGGTAAAGGCGAGCGGGTCCAGTGCCGCCAGATTGGCGATATCAGAGGTGCGGTCAGACCGCAGGATGACATTATGCGCCCCGTAGACGACGGGGATCACGGCGGTGATGCCATCAACGGCGAGGGTGGCCGCGTCTGCGGTATGAAATGTCCGCCCGCCCGCCGGGTCGGGCGTGATCCGCAGATCGGACCCGGTCACATAGCGCGCATCCGCCGCCTTGGCCCCGTCATAGGACGCTGCAAACACGGCCAGACTGATGCCAAGTGCCACGATCAGCGCGAGGATGATCGCTGCCTCGGCCAAGGCCCAAGCCCGCCGTGTGATGCTGGTCTGGTAGAGCAAGGCAAAGGGCCGGTCAGGATTGGCCGCCCTGGCCTGCGCCAAGACCATGGCAAACACGCGTCCGCCCAGAAAGCTGCCCGCAACCCATGCGCCGATCGGCAGCATCAGCAATGCCAGGGGCAGTTGCACGGCGCGGCCCACATAGACCGACCCCGGCACACCTTCAAACCCTGCTGTGGCCATGACCACGACTGTGGCCAGCAGCACGGCCGCAAGTCCCGCCAGATCGAACCCATAGCGCCGCCATGCCGGGACGCGGTGCCACAGTTGGGCGCGGTCTTCGTTGATCTCGCGGTTGATCGACCGCCGCCCGGTCAGGTACAGCGCCGCCCCGGTTGCACCCAACCCCATCAGCGCGCCGGTTGCACCTGACAGGGTCAGGGTGCCGGCAGAAGCCCGCAGCAGCGTGGCCTGTCCAATCGCCAGCGCTGCGGTTGCATAGCCCATGCCGACACCGGCCAGCGCGCCGACTCCGGTGATGCAGCCCACCCGCAGCGCCAGCATCGCCAGCAGGTCACGCCGGCTGGCCCCTCTGATCCGCAGGATCGCGCGTTCGCGGCGCTGGGTGCTGCCCAGAACCACCCCGGCATAGGCCGCCAGCATCGCGGCCAGCATCGCCCCCGGCAGGCCCAGAAAGATGAACATCCGCTTGGCCACGCCCGCATCGTCCCGCGCCACGGCCAGCGTGTTTGAGATATTGTCGAGGATGAAATCCTGCCCGCCAGCAAGTGCTGCAACCTGCGCCGCGATCCGCTGGGTCTGTTCCAGTGCAACACCCGGTTCAGCATCCAGCAGGGCCCGGTCCACGCCGATATCAACCTCGCGCACGGGCGGGGCTTTGATCCGTTCACCCCGATTGGTCGCGGCGCGGGAAAACGCGGGGATAACAATGTCTGCAAACTGCGCTGCATTCAGGATCACGGTGTTCGGGATATAGATGAATTCTTCCAGATTGGCCCCCCGCCTGCTGGAAAACAGCGCCCG
>JANNBG010000763.1:0-3192 GCA_031385205.1 Rhodobacterales bacterium | reverse complement strand
CTCGTGGGAGAGGGGCCGGGGGAGAGGTGTTCGGCGCATGCGGGGGCACCCATGATGGCCTTGCTGACCCGCGATGTGCGGCTGGCCGCGCGGGCGGGCGGGGGCTTTGGCCTTGGCCTTGCGTTTTTCCTGTTGATTGCGGTGCTGGTGCCGCTGGGGGTGGGGCCTGCACCCGATACATTGCGGGCGATTGCGCCGGGTATTCTGTGGGTGGGGGCGTTGCTGGCGTGCCTTTTGACGCTTGACCGCATCTTTGCGCTGGATTTTGAGGATGGCACGCTGGATTTGATCGCCACAGCGCCGATCCCGATGGAGGGGGTGGTGGCGGTCAAGGCCCTGGCACATTGGGTGACAACGGGCCTGCCGCTGACCATCATCGCACCGGTGATGGGGTTGCTGTTGAACCTGTCGCCACAGGGCTATGTTGGGCTGATGGCCTCACTGGCCATTGGCACACCGGCCCTGTCGATCATCGGGGCTTTCGGGGCGGCGCTGACGGTGGGGGTAAAACGCGGTGGGTTGCTGATGTCATTGCTGGTGCTGCCTTTGTACATGCCCACCCTGATTTTCGGGGCCGAGGTGGTGCGGCGCGGGGCGGCGGGGACCACTGCCACAACGCCGTTGCTGTTGCTGGCGGGGATCACGCTGGGGGCCACGGCGTTGTTGCCGTTTGCGGCGGCAGCGGCGATCCGGGTGAACCTGCGGTGATGCGCACCCTTGCACCTCACTGCGCCCAACTTTAGGTAAGCATCATGTCACTGTGGGAATACGCCAATCCGAAACGCTTTATGGACACGTCAGCCCGTGTGTTGCCGTGGCTGGGCGCATTGGCGGCGATTTGCCTGATTGTCGGCCCCATCTGGGGGTTTTTCTTTACGCCCGATGAAGCGCGGCAGGGGGCGACGGTCAAGATCATCTATCTGCATGTACCTGCGGCGATGATGGCGATAAACGCTTGGGGGATGATGCTGGTGGCATCGCTGATCTGGCTGATCCGCAGGCATCATGTGAGTGCCTTGGCGGCAAGGGCGGCGGCGCCGGTGGGATTGACGTTTACCGCGATTGCGCTGGTGACAGGCGCGTTGTGGGGCCAGCCGATGTGGGGCACATGGTGGGCATGGGATCCGCGGCTGACATCATTTCTGATCCTGGGGCTGTTCTATCTGGGGTACATCGCGCTGTGGGCGGCGATTGAGGATGCGGATTCGGCGGCGGATTTGACATCTGTGTTGTGCCTTGTGGGGTCGGTGTTTGCGGTGCTGTCACGCTATGCGGCGCAGTTCTGGAACCAGGGGCTGCATCAGGGGGCGTCACTGAGCATGGATGCTGAGGAACATGTATCGAACGTGTTCTATGTGCCGCTGCTGATCTGCATTGCGGGGTTCATTCTGCTGTTTGTGACGCTGGTGCTGCTGCGGACAAGGACGGAAATCCGCGCACGCCGGTTGGCTAAGTTGCAGATGCGCGAGAGGATGGGGTGATGGTGGACCTTGGCAAATATGCGTTTCCGGTGATGGCATCGTATGGCGTGACGTTTGTGCTGCTGGGGGTGCTGGTGGGGGTGACGCTGTGGCGGGGGGCAAAGCTGCGGTGGGCGCTGGCCGAGGCGGAAAAACATGCGTAACTGGCTGATGTTCGTGCCGCCGGTGCTGTTTACGGCGCTGGCCCTGGCGTTCTGGATGGGCATGCAGCGCACGAACAATCCGGGGGAATTGCCGTCAACATTTATCGGGCAGCCAGCACCTGCTTTGGGTGGTGAAACCCTGCCGGGATCAACGCCCCTGACGGTGGCGGATCTGACCACAGGCAAGATCACGCTGGTGAATTTCTGGGCGAGCTGGTGCCCGCCATGCCGTGCGGAACACCCGGTTCTGACGCAGATGGCGCAGGATGGCGTGCGGGTGGCGGGGGTGAACATGAAGGATGCACCTGCGGATGCGCAGGCCTACCTTGCGCGTGAGGGCAACCCGTTCTTTGCGCTGACGGCAGATGCGAAGGGGCGTATGGCGATAGACTGGGGGGTAACGGCCCCGCCAGAGACGTTTATTGTCGGCGGGGATGGCGTGGTGCTGTTCCGGTTCCAGGGGCCCTTGGTGGGGTCCGACTATGAACAGCGCTTTCTGCCCGCGTTGCAGGCAGCGCTGGCGTCACAGCCTTAGGCGGTACCGGATATGCCCGTCGCTGGGGGTGTACTGGTCATATAAGGCACGCGCGCGGGTGTTGCCTTCACCCGTGTGCCAATAGACCCGGTGCCAGCCTTTGGTGCGGGCAATCCCGATCACATCGTCGATCAGCGCGCGGCCCACGCCATGGCCACGGGCGGCGTCGGTGACGAACAGATCCTCCAGATAACAATCATCGCCTGCGACCCAGCTGGAGGCGTGGTGCAGGTGGATGGCAAAGCCGACGCGTGTGCCGTCCAGCACGGCGATGCGGCCCGTCATGGGATTGCCTTCATCCATCAGGCGCACCCAAGTGGACTGGATCACGGCATCGGGCAGGTCCATGTGATAGAAGGCCAGATACTGCTGCCAGAGCGCCAGAAAATCCAGCCTGTCCGCCGCCCGTATATCCCGCAGATCAAGACCCACACTGAACCCTTTCATCTTCCTGCAAATATCCCCGCCGGAGGCTCCCAGATAGCCACGGTCCCGCCATGGCAGAACCATCGCCAATCCGACGTCGCCCGCAAGGGCGGAGAAGGCTATCCTGGAAGGCTATCCTGCCAGTCGCGCGAGGATGCGCGCCCATGACCGGATGCCTTTGTGAAAGCTTTGCACATCGTATTTTTCGTTCGGCGCATGGATCTGGTCGTCATCCTTGGCGAACCCCACCAGCATGGCGTCCATGCCCAGATAGGTTTTGAAATAGCCCGCAATCGGGATCGACCCGCCAGCCCCGACATAGGCCGCGGGCAGCCCCCATTCCTGCCCCAAGGCGATACGCGTCGCCTCAAACGCGACGTCGTCGATGGCCATCACGCTGGCCGGGCTGTTACCATGGCTTTTCCAGTCCACCGTGCAATCGGCGGGCAGTTGCGCCTGCACCCATGCCCGGAACGCGGCGCGCAAGACATGCGGGTCTTGGTCGCCCACAAGGCGAAAGCTGACCTTGGCATGCGCCATCGCGGGCAAGACGGTCTTGAAGCCGTCGCCGGTATAGCCGCCCCAGATGCCGTTCACCTCGGCCGTG
>JANNBG010000744.1:0-4710 GCA_031385205.1 Rhodobacterales bacterium | reverse complement strand
CTCGCGCGCGGGCCGTCTGGCCGTGCCCGCCCAACCCGACAACCGGTCCTGAAAGGATATCATGTGTCATCACTGACCCGACCCGCCACACCCGAAGATCAGGCCGCTGTGCGTGCCATCGCCACGGCCAGCGGCCTGTTTGCCCCCGATGAGGCCGCCATGATCGACGCGATGATCGCAGGTCACTTTGCTGATCTCGCGGATCATTGCTGGATCAACCTGCAGGACCAGACCGGCGCCGCCTATGCCGCGCCTGAAATGGCCCAAGGCACCTGGAACAGGCTGTTCGTCGCCGTGCTGCCCGCACATCGCGGCAAAGGCGGGGGCACCGCCTTGTTGCAGGCGGTGGAGGCCCATCTGCGCGGTCAAGCCGCGCGGTTGATGATTGTGGAAACATCGGGCCTGGGGTCGTTCGCGCAAACGCGGGCGTTCTCTACCAAGGCGGGCTTTGGTGAAGAGGCGCGCATCCGCGATTTCTATGCGGCAGGTGACGATAAGGTGGTGTTCCGCAAACTGCTGTGACGGCGGGGGATGCAGGCAACCCGGCGCGATGCGAAACAAAAATGGGCAATATTGCCCATCCTACCCAACAGATGTCGCGTAGGATGGGCAATTCTGCCCATCTTCCCCATCACATTGGCGCATTTGCGCGCCTGACATCACGCCCGATCACACCCGCCTCACCTTGCCGTGCGCGCACAGGTTCGTGACCACCCAGCGCCGTGGGGCCATGTTACGCCGCTTGCAGGGCGATGTGCCCGCTTATTCACGCACAACAGAAAGTGACTCACCATGAAAACCTTGAACCGTTCCATCGCCCTGACCCTGCTGGCTGCCAGCTTTGCAATGCCGACACTGTCCTTCGCCGAAAGCCATGCGCCCGACCCGATGAAAATGACCTGCGCCGAGTTTTCGGCCATGGATATGGAAGGCATGATGGGCGCCGTTGACGCGATGCACAAAGCCTCGCCTGATGCCGCGATGGCGATGGACGATGCGGCCATGAAAATGGCGAACGAGCACACGATGAAGGCCTGTGAAGGCAAGCCGGACATGATGGCAATGGACGCCATGATGATGAAGTGATCTGACCCTTTCAGGTCGGATTGGGGCGGTGCAGCAATGCGCCGCCCTTTTTGTTTGGCGACGTCCAGCGATGCCCTTCCCCTTTTGCGCGCCCTTTGTATAGGGTGCGCCAAAGGGGTGGCGTGTATGTGGGCAGTCGTTGCCGCGTTTCTGACGGACAACGCCGAAGTTCTGGGCGGCGGTGCCGCACTGCTGTCCAGCATTGAAATCCTGTTCTCGCCATTTCGCGCCCTCGCCCGGCGCTTTCGCAAACCGGAACAGGTTGTCATCGCCAACCCCGAAGCCTTTCTGCCGAAATCTGCCGCAGCAGCCCACGGCATCCAGATGGATGTCGAGACCTTCACCGCCCTGCAAAGCAAACTTCGCGACGACGCGCGCGCGGAACTTGCCCTATCAAATGGTGCAGAACGCCAATTGCTGGAAGACAAGATCGCAACTCTGAACGCCCGCCTTGCCAACCCGGATGAGGCTTTGGCCCAGCAACATGCTATCATCCTGGATCTGGAGGCGAAACTCGCCCGCCGCGGCAACGAACTTGGCGGGGATGAGGTGGCCACCGCCAAAGCCATGTTAGAGGCAGGTGATTTCACCGCCGCCCGCGCCCTGTTCGAAACCCTCGCCGCACGCACCGCCCCCGATGTGCAGGCCCATGCGGATGCAAGCTTCGCGCTTGGCCAGATTGCCGAGGCGGAGGTGCGCTGGGGGGATGCGGCGGACCATTTCACGAAGGCCGCGCGGTTGAAGCCGACGTTCGAGACGTTGGCCCAATCGGGCAACTATCTCGCTCGCGCGGGTCGATATGCCGAGGCGGTTGTGCAAGAAGAACAAGTTGTCACCCTAGCGCGCAAAGAATTTGGGCCGGACGATCCAAATACGGCCACAGCCCTCAATAATCTTGCGACCAGCTATCGGTCTGCTGGTGATTTTGAAAGAGCAGAGCCGCTGTATCGCGAAGCGTTGGAGATTGGCAGCACGACAATCGGTCCCGCCCATCCCGACTACGCCACTCGGCTGAATAACCTCGCGAGCCTGTTGTTCGCCACCGGGCAGTGGGACAAGGCGGAGCCATTGTTTCGCGAGGCGCTGGAAATTGACCGCAATACAATCGGCGCGGACCATCCCGACTATGCCATCCACATGAATAACTTGGCGGGTCTGTTGCAAACAAAGGGAGAGTGGGCCGAGGCGGAGTTGCTATATCGTAAGGCGCTGAAAATTAACCGCAATACAGTCGGAGCAGCCCATCCCGACTATGCCGGCGTCCTAAACAACCTCGCGGGTCTGCTGCAAGCTACCGAACGGTTGGACGATGCAGAGCCGCTGTATCGCGAAGCAGTTATTGTTCTGCGCAAGGCACTGGGCGACAAACATCCGGATACCCAAATGGCCGCCCGTAACTTCCTAGACCTCCTCCACAACACCAACGGCGACCCCGCCGAGATTGCCGACCTGACAGCGCTTCTTTCCGCATGACGCCACCTCGCCCCGGCGCAGGCCGGGGCCTCGACTCTCCTGGTGCGCCCTTCGAATTGAAGCCCCGGCCAGCGCCGGGGCGACACTGGTGAAGGCGGCAACGATGCCATATTACACGCAAAGCCCCAAGCCCAAAGGACCACCCCCATGCCCCGCCCTCTGCACCCCACGGCCCTTGTCACTGGCGGCAATCGTGGCATTGGGTTGGCCATTGCACAGGGCCTGATCGCCAAGGGGGCTCGCGTCACCATTGGCGCGCGCAGTGCGGATGCGCAGGCCATGGCCAGCGCCATGGGCGCAAGCTTTGTAAAGCTTGATCTGCTCGACCCCGACACCTCCTTTGCCGCCATCACGCAAAGCGGTGGCTTTGACATTCTGGTCAACAATGCAGGCATCCTGCACCACAGATCCCTGCTGGAAAAGGGCAGTGACTTTGCCGAGGCCATGGAGGTGATGGTGGCCGCCCCCTTGGACCTGATCCGCCTGAATGTGCCGCATTGGCGCAGCACAGGCTGGGGCCGCATCGTCAATCTGTCCTCCGGCTGGGGCAGTTTTGCCGAAGGTCTGGGCGGGCCCGGCGCTTATGGTGTGGCTAAGGCGGCCCTGAATGCACTGACGAAAGCCTTGCCGCGCGATCTGCCCGCAGGCGTCAAGATCAACGCCGCTTGCCCCGGTTGGGTCGCCACGCGCATGGGTGGGGCAGGGGCCCCGCTGACCCCCGATCAGGGGGCAGATACACCCGTCTGGCTGGCCCTTTTGCCGGATGACGGGCCAACGGGCGGGTTCTTTCGCGCGCGGAAGGCGATTGATTGGTAAGGCGGGCCTTTCCCTTTTGTCGCTGCTCGCCTATCCCTCGGATCTGTCAAATCCGAGGTAAACCATGATCCCCGTCCAAGGTTACACAGGTCAACGCGTCGCCGTTCTGGGCCTTGGCCGTTCCGGCCTCGCCACCGCGCGCGCGCTGCTGGCGGGTGGCGCAGACCCTTTGTGCTGGGATGACAGCGTGGAGGCCCGCGCCAAGGCGGAACTGGAAGGCTTCACCTGCCACGACCTGACCCGCGCAAACGCCTTTGACGGCGTGGCCACCCTGATCGTCAGCCCCGGCATCCCGCATCTGTACCCCACGCCCAACCCCGTCATCGCCCGCGCCATGGCGGCGGGTGTGCCAGTGGACAATGACATTGGCCTGTTCTTTCGCAGCTATGCCACGCCAGATTGGGATGATTTCGACCAGACCCCACGCGTGATCTGTGTGACCGGCTCTAACGGTAAATCTACCACCACCGCCCTGATCCATCACATCCTGGAGGTGGCCGAACGCCCGACCCAGATGGCCGGCAACATCGGGCGTGGTGTGCTGGACATTGATCCTGCCGTGGATGGCGAGGTGGTGGTGCTGGAACTGTCCAGCTATCAGTGCGACCTTGCCCGCAGCCTGACGCCCGATGTGGCTGTCTTCACCAACCTCACGCCCGATCACCTGGACAGGCACGGTGGCATGGGTGGCTATTTCGCCGCCAAACGCCGCTTGTTTGCCGAAGGTGGGCCGGATCGCTGTGTTATCGGCGTGGACGAGGTTGAGGGCCAGTATCTGGCCAACCAACTGGGCATGGACGCGCAGGATGACCGGGTCATCCGCATCTCATCCGGGCAAAAGCTGGAAGGCTTTGGCTGGGCCGTTTTTGCCCGCAAAGGCTATCTTGCCGAATGGCGCAAAGGGCGGCAGGTGGCATCGATCGACCTGCGGTCTGTGGCGGGCCTGCCCGGCGCGCATAACCACCAGAACGCCTGTGCGGCCTATGCCGCCTGTCGGTCTTTGGGCATTGGGCCAAAGCTGATCGAAGAGGCGTTTCATTCCTTTGCAGGCCTGCCGCACCGCAGCCAGTTGGTGGGGGAACGCGGCGGTGTGCGGTTCGTGAACGACAGCAAGGCCACCAACGTGGACAGCGCGGCCAAGGCCCTGCAGGCGTTCCCGCGCATCCGCTGGATCGCGGGCGGCATGGGCAAGGATGGCGGGATTGCCGGGTTGCAGGCGCATCTGGGGTCCGTGGTAAAGGCGTATCTGATCGGACATTCCGCCCGTGAATTTGCCCTGCAACTGGGCACCGTGCCGTATGAGATTTGCGAAACGATGGAGCGGGCCGTCAGGCA
>JANNBG010000699.1:0-2918 GCA_031385205.1 Rhodobacterales bacterium | reverse complement strand
TTCAAGGCCTATGACATTCGCGGCCACCTTGGGGTGGACCTTGACGAAGGTGTCGCGTTCCGGATTGGGCGGGCCTTTGCGCGGGTTTTGGGGGCGGGCTGCGTGGTGCTGGGGCGGGATTGTCGGGCATCGTCGCAGGCCTTGGCGGATGCAGTGGCGGCAGGGCTGGTGGCCGAGGGGTGCAGGGTTCTGGACCTGGGCCTGTGCGGCACGGAAGAGGTGTATTTCGCGACAACGCATCTGGGCGCGGATGGTGGGATCGAGGTGACAGCGTCGCATAACCCGATGGATTACAACGGGATGAAGATGGTGCGGGCGGGATCGGCCCCGGTGGGGCAGGACACGGGTTTGGGTGAGATGGCGGTGCTGGCGGGCAGTGACATGGGCGCGGTAGCGGGCGGGGGTGTGGTGGTGCTTGCGGATTGCAGGGCGGCCTATGTGGACCGGGTGTTGGGGTTTGTGGATATGGCGGCGCTGCGCCCGCTGCATATTCTGGTGAACGCAGGCAATGGCACGGCGGGGCCGACGTTTGATGCAATTGCTGATGCGTTAACGACAAAGGGTGCGCCGTTGCGGTTCACGCGGCTGCATCATGCACCGGATGGCACCTTTCCCAATGGCATCCCGAACCCGTTGTTGGCGGAAAACCAGCCCGTGACGGGCCGCGCGGTGGTGGCGGCTGGGGCGGATATGGGGGTGGCTTGGGATGGCGATTTCGACCGCTGCTTTCTGTTCGATCACAGGGGGGCGTTTATTCCGGGCGAATACATTGTGGGGCTGCTGGCCGAGGTGTTTTTGGCCAAAGAACCGGGGGCGACCATCGTGCATGACCCGCGCGTTGTGCTGGGCACCCGTCATGCCATCGCGCAGGCAGGCGGGCATGCCGTGCAGGCGCGGACGGGGCATGCGTTTTTGAAGGCGGCGTTGCGGGAAACGGGGGCGGTCTATGGTGGCGAGATGTCGGCACATCATTACTTTCGCGATTTCATGGCGTGCGATTCTGGGATGATCCCTTGGCTGCTGGTGGCGGAGTTGATGGGGCGGACGGGGGTGTCCTTGGCAGACCTGTTGGCCACGCGGCGGGCGGCATTTCCGTCGAGCGGTGAGATCAACTTTCGGGTGGAAGATGTGCAGGCGAGCATCGCGCGTGTGCGCGCGGCTTATGCAGGAGGCGCAGTGGATGAGATGGACGGGCTAAGCCTGACGTTTGCGGATTGGCGGTTCAACTTGCGGGGGTCGCAAACCGAGCCTTTGTTGCGCCTGAACGTGGAAAGTACCGGTGATGCCGACGTGGTGGCACGCGAGGTGGCCGCGATTACCGGGCTCATCGGGTGCGCATGATCCGTCATGCCTTCACCGAGAAGAATTCTGGCCGGTCACGTTCCAGTGGTTCCAGATAGGTCAGCAACTGTCGCAGATGCAATTGCACCGCTGTTTTGGCTTTTACCGCATCCCGCGCCTCCAAGGCTGCCATGATCGCCCGATGTTCCGCCAGCGTGGCCGCCACACGGCCTGGCATCGGCAGGATCAACACGCGCGCGCGATGGACATGCAGCCATGCGGTATCGGACACCATGGCCAGTTTGCGAAAGCCGGTGAAGGACAGCAGCATCTCGTGCATGGCACCATCTTGTGCATAGAACCCTGCGGTATCCCCATCCGTCACCAGCGCCGCCTGCACCACCAGATTGCGGCGCAGCAGTTGCAATTGCGCATCCGTGATGACGGGTGCCACGCGTTCTATCGCCGCCACTTCGATCGCTTCGCGCAGGAAGGCGCCTTCGCGGATTTCGGCCATGGAAAAGCGCGCAACAAACGTGCCCGCCTGCGGGATCACATCGACCAGCCCTTCGGCCGCGAGGCGTGCCACGGCATCGGCCACCGGGCTGCGCGACACGCCCAATTGGTCACAGACTTCGGGTTTGCGCATAATCTCACCCGGGCGGTAGGCCAGTGACAGGATGGCTGCACGCAGGGTCTGATAGACGCGCTGGCCCAAGGAGCCTGCGAATTGGTCCAAGGGTTGCAGGCGTAGGCCTTGTGGTGCGAGGGGGTCTGCTTGTAACATGCTAACATGTTAGAGGGGCACAAGCCCCTTTTCAAGTTTAGCGGGGCCTTGCGATGAATGGTGGTGTAATCCGGCTGCACGCGGCTGACAATGTGGTGATTGCATTGGCCGATCTGGCGGCGGGCGTGGATGCGGATGGGGTGGTGACCACGCAAGCCATTCCGCGCGGGCATAAGGTGGCCACAGGGGCGATCGGGCAGGGGCAGTTGGTGATCCGCTATGGTCAGATCATCGGGCAGGCGACGGCGGATATCGCGGCGGGTGCGCATGTGCATACGCATAATCTGGGCATGGGGCCGCATACGGCGGATTATGCGATTGGGTCCGAGGCGGTGGCATTGCCTGCGTTGGAGCCTGTGACATTCATGGGGTATTACCGGGCGGATGGGCAGGTGGGCACGCGGAATTATCTTGGGATATTAACTTCGGTGAATTGCTCCGGGTCTGTGGCGCGGTTCATTGCCGAGGCGGCGGAGAAAGACCCCAGCATCATGGAGGGCATCGATGGCGTGGTGCCGATTGTGCATGGCACGGGCTGCGGCATGTCGGGCGTGAATGAAGGCTATGACACGCTGATGCGCACGTTGAAGGGCTATGCGCGCAATGCGAATTTCGGGGGCATCCTGCTGGTGGGGCTGGGGTGCGAGGTGCTGCAGGTGCCTGATCTGGTGGGCCAAGGGCGGCTGCGCCCGGATGGCAATTTTCGCTATATGACCATTCAGGGCACAGGCGGCACGCGGGCGACGATTGCGCGCGGGCTGTCGGTGTTGCGTGACATGGCGGTGGTGGCGCGGGCTGTGCAGCGGGCACCGGCCCCGGTGTCAAAGCTGATCGTAGGGCTGCAATGTGG
>JANNBG010000609.1:0-5692 GCA_031385205.1 Rhodobacterales bacterium | reverse complement strand
CCCCTACATGGGTGGCGCAACAGTCATCACCGCTGAAGGAGCCCTGCAATGAAGGCCCGCGCCATCCTGATCCTCGTGCTCACCGTCGCCTTCGGTGTGGCGCCCTACATCACCACGCCGTTCAAGGGCTTTGATCCCAGCCTGTTCCCCGTGGTCGTCGCCCGCCCATCAATACAGCCCATCGGTTGGGCCTTTGCCATCTGGGGCCTGATCTATGTGGCCCTTGCCGTGCATGCCATCTTTGGCTGGCGGCAGCGCATGGAGGATCTGGATTGGGATCATATCCGCCGCCCCCTTGGTGCCGCCCTGCTCGTCGGCTCCGTCTGGCTCTGGGTCGCCACCAAAAATCCCTTTGCCGCCACCTTTGGCATCTGGGCCATGCTCGCCTGTGCTGTCGCCGCTCTGTTGCGTGCCAAATCCGGCAAGGACCACTGGCTGCTCACCTTCCCCGTCGCCATCTTTGCCGGCTGGCTGACCGCCGCCGCCAACGTGTCTTTGGGCGTCATGATCGCAGGTTATGGTCTGCTGACGGACACAGAAAGCGCCGTCGCCATGCTGGCCCTGACCCTCGCCATCGGCGTCGTTGTGCAACTGCGCCGCCCGCAGGCTCCGGAATACGGCGCGACCGTGATCTGGGCGCTGATCGGCATCATTGCCGCGAATTGGGCGCCAAACGTCACTGTCGCCGCCATCGCAGGCGCTGGCATCGCGGTCATGGCGCTGACCATACTGGGTGCCCGTAGGGTGGGTGCCAACCCACCATTGGCCTGACGTTCCACATGCTCGACCCGCATTATACCCTTCCGCGCCTGACCGCCCTCTACGATGCCGACAGCCCATGGTCCGAAGATCGTGATTTCACCCTCGCCTTCGCAGGCGCAACCCCCATCCGCATCCTCGACCTCGGCTGTGGCACGGGCCTGCTGACCACCGCCTATGCACGCGCCGGTCACCATGTCACCGGTGCCGATCCCGCCCCTGCCATGCTGCACATTGCCCGCCACAGGCCCGGCGGCGATGCTGTGGAATGGGTCCAATCCACCGCACAGGATTTTCGCAGCGACGCGCGCTTCGACCTTATCGTCATGACCGGCCATGCCTTTCAGATCCTGCTGGATGACGCCGATATCACTGCCGCCCTGGCCACCATGCAGCAGCACCTCGCCCCCGCTGGCCGTGCCGTCTTTGACACGCGCAACCCCAACTATGACTGGGCGTCCGAATGGATGCACGACTATGCCCTGCAAACCGATGATGGCCCCGTCCACATCACCCGCCGCAGCCTGTACTGGCAGGCTGACATGCTGACTTTTGAACACCAGTTTCATTTCGCCGATGATGTGCTGACCTCCCGCAGCACCCTGCGCTTTTTGCCCGCCGCCGACATCACCGCGCGCATTCAAGCTGCGGGCCTAAAGGTCCAACACCTGCAAGGCGGCTGGTTACATGAAGAGTTCAACGCAAACCACTCAGAAGAAATGGTTTTCACCGTGACGCTGTAGGGTGGGTGCCAACCCACCGACCAATCAATTCAATCCGGCACCTGCTTGCCCTGATGCTTCCGCAACCGGCTTGGCGTGTGGAATTTCCGATCCTTGAACGGGTTCTTGTCACCCTGCCCCCGCATCGTGATGCGTATGGGCGTGCCCGGCATCTCAAAATGTTCGCGCAACCCATTGACCAGATAGCGTTTATAGCTTTCCGGCATCAGGTCAGGGTGGCTACACATCACAATAAACCCGGGTGGCCGCGTCTTGACCTGCGTCATATAGCGCAGCTTGATCCGGTGCCCGCCAGGTGCCGGTGGCGGATGCGCCTCGGTCATCGCCCCCAGCCAGGAATTCAGCCGCGCCGTCGGGATCCGCTTGTTCCACACATCATGCGCCCGGCGGATCGCGTCATGCAGCCGGTCCAACCCACGGCCCGTTTTCGCGGAAACCGTCACCATCGGTGCCCCGCGCAACTGCGGCAAGGACCGTTCGAACAAATCCTTCAGCTCGGCCAGTTTTTCCTGCTTTTCGCCCTCCAAGTCCCACTTGTTGATCGCAATCACCACCGCCCGGCCTTCGCTTTCCGCAAAGTCCGCGATGCGCAGATCCTGCACCTCAAACGCCGTATCGCCGTCCAGCAGCACCACCACCACTTCCGCAAACCGCACCGCACGCAGGCCGTCCGACACCGACATCTTCTCCAGCTTGTCGTAAATCCGCGCCTTCCTGCGCATGCCCGCTGTATCGAAAATCCGGATCGGCGTGCCAGACCAGTCATGCCGGATCGAAATGCTATCCCGCGTGATCCCCGCCTCCGGCCCCGTCAGCAGCCGGTCATAGCCCAGTATCTTGTTGATAAGCGTTGATTTTCCCGCATTTGGCCGCCCAATCACGGCAATCTGTAACGGCTTTTTCGCCGTCGGCGCATGCGCCGCGGGATCATATTCCTCTTCCGAATCCTCGGGCACATCCACATCTGTCAGCGGCGTATCCGCCTCGGCCCGTTCCGCGAATGTATCCGCCAACGGGCGCAGCAGGGTGTAAAGGTCATCCATCCCCTCGCCATGTTCCGCCGATATCCGCACAGGCTCACCCAAGCCCAGCGACCAGGCATCCAGCGCCCCCGCATCCCCAGCCGATCCTTCGGATTTGTTCACGCCCAGAATGACCTGTGCGCCACGCTTGCGCAGAATATCAGCAAAAACCAGATCGTTCGCTGTCACCCCCGCCCGCCCGTCGATCAGAAACAGGCTCACATCCGCCATGCCCACCGCGCGTTCTGTCAATCGCCGCATCCGGCCCTGCAGGCTGTCATCCGTCACATTTTCAAGGCCCTCCGTGTCGATCACTGTAAAGCGCAGGTCGAACAGTTTGGCGTCACCTTCGCGCAGATCGCGCGTCACGCCGGGCTGGTCATCCACCAGTGCAAGCTTGCGCCCCACCAGCCGGTTGAACAGCGTGGATTTGCCCACATTGGGGCGACCGACGATGGCAAGGGTAAAGCTCATGGGATGGACCTCAACTAAAGACGGGTCACTACAGGGTTTGTGCGGGAAGGTAAATCGGGCATGGCAGGCCCCGGCATTTCCGGCCAATCACTTGCATATCACCCAAGAAAACCGATTTTCGCATGAAAATCGCCTTCGGAAACCGCATGGTTTCCGTTTTCCCTGCATCAAAGCCTGACAAAACCCCTAGCGATACGCCAGCAACTGCCCGCTGCCCGTCACCACGAACAGCATACCACCCGCCAGCGCCGGTTGCGCCGCAGCGCCACCCGGCACCTCCACCGTGCCAACCGCCGCCCCACTGGCCGGATCAAACAGCCGCAGCAATCCGTCCCCTGAGGCCACCACAATCCGCCCACCCGCCAGCACTGGCCCGAAATGCGCCGTGATTGCCTTTTGCCGCTTGGGTTTGTCATTGTCGAAATAGGGCATCGGCACTGTCCAGATCACCGCACCCGTTTCCGCATCCAGCCGCACCAGCATCGCCTCGTCATTCACAATGAACAGCGACCCGCCTGCCACCAGCACCGGGCCCATCGCCCCCTCGGGGGCTGACCAGATTTCCGCACCGCCCGAGGATGACAGCGCCACCGTCCGCCCCGATGCCGTGCCCAGATAAATCCGCCCGCCATCAATCACCGGATCGCCCGTCACATCGCCGTCAGACGCATAGGCCCGCCCGACACGCCGCCCGGCCACCGTCGCTTGCCAGACCTGCGTGCCGCCGACCTTCAACACCTCGGTCACCACACCCGCCGCATAGGGGAACAGCACCGCCCTGTCGCCCACCGCAGGCGCCGCCGTGCCCACGCTGCCCAGTGCCGCAGGCAGGCCCGCCAATTGCCAGCGCAGCTTGCCTGTCGCTGCATCAACGGCCCAGCCGCTGCCATCACGCCCTGCCACAAACACCGCATCGCCATCCGTCGCAGGTGCGCCCGTCACCGCCACATCCAGCCGCTGCCGCCACTGCACGGCCCCACTGGCCGGATCGACTGCAATCAATTCGCCATAACCCGTCGTTGCAAACACCAGACCCGCACCGTAAGCCAGCCCACCGCCCGACACATTGCCACCGGCATCGAAGTCAGCCGTCAGGTCTGTCGCCCACAACTGTGCGCCGCTCATCGCTGTTGCCACCAGCCCGGACCCTGCATCCAGCGTGAAAATCCGCCCATCCGCCACCACAGGGGCCGCCGAGATGCGATTGCGTCGCGATGACCCCTGCCCGATCGGGGCCGACCAGACCAGTTGCGGTGCCGATGACAGCACACCATGCGGTTGCTGATGTTTGGCATTGCCCGCCCGGTGCGTCCAATCCGCATTTGCCTGTGGCGCAGGCAGGCTGAGCGGCACGGATTGATTTTCCGGCCGGTCGCCCGGCGCTACGGGTGCAGGCTGCCCTTCAACCGGCACCGATGTGGTCAGATCAGCCCGCACCGGAAAGCGTTCCCCCGGCAGGATCAGTTCCTTTTCCGCACAGGCCGCAAGGGCCGCGACAACTGCAAGTGCTGCAACCTGAACCTTCACGCCCTGCACTCCATCAGCCCTCGACCGGCACAGTGCCGCCCAGCGCCACGATCATCTGATCCGCCCGCGCGCGCAAGCCCTGCGTCGCCTCTTGATCCTGCCGCAGCGCCAGAAAAGCCGCAATCGCATCGGCCGGCTTGCCGTCTTCGATCATAAGCAGTGCCAGTTGTTCATTGGCCAGCGTCCGGTAAGGCCGCCCCGCAATGGCGATGCTTGCCAGACGTGTCCGGCGGTCCGCCAATGGCATATCCGCCCCCGCCACGATCACCTGCCGTAGCACGGCCAGATCGTGATACTTTGGCGGCAGGCCGGTCATGGCCACAACCTCATCCAGGGCTTTCAACGTGCCGGCCTTGTCCGTCACCGGGTCCGTTGACAGCATCAGGCGCAACAGCGCCGCCTGATCGCCCGTGGCGGGAATATCCGTCAACGCCGCCATGCGGTCTTCGGGCGCGCCCTGATCCAGCGCATCCATCACCGCATTGCCAAAGGCCTGCGCGGTGTTAGCCTTTTGCGCCGCTTGCCATTCATTCCACGCGGTGCCGCCCACAATGCCCAGCACCAGCAACACACCAATCCAGCCATATTTGCGAAACCCTGCATACAGCTTGTCGCGGCGCACCTCATCGGTCACCTCGTCGATAAAGCTTTCGTTGTTGCTCATCAAGGCCTCCACGCGTTTCGCACTGTCTTACACGGTCACGCACGGCCTTGCCAACCCCGTGCGCTTACGGGTGGTGGCTGCGGATGAAAGTCTGCTTTGCGGATGTAGCGGACATTCCATGCCCCACGCAACAGAGGGCCGCGCCCTCACTCGGGTGGGCGCTGCAACGGTGGATATAGGCGCTTTATGGTGCAACCAACTCCAACAGCAGTTCGGGGTGCAACGTTGCAACGCGCCCTCCCAAGGGGGAGGGAGGGCCTTGCCATTGGTCGGTTGCACCAATGGCGCTACCAATGACAAACCCGGCGGGCTTCGCCCTTGATTCCGGGCCAAGACAAAAGCGGTGAGATATGGCTGCCATGTGGCCCAAAGCCGCCAGCCAGACCGCCCCACCACTCCCTTAAGCCGCCTCCGCCTCTTCCTGTGATTGCCGCGCCCACATCGCTGCATAGCGCCCGCCGCGGGCCACCAGCACCTCGTGACGCCCCTCCTCCACGATCCGC
>JANNBG010000600.1:0-4115 GCA_031385205.1 Rhodobacterales bacterium | reverse complement strand
CGGTCTTGCGGAAGACGAGGTTGCCGGATGGGTCTGCCTTCCACGCCTTGACGATAGACAAGTCGGCCACCAGCCCACGTTCCAGGATGTAATCCTGCCCATCAAAGGTTTTGACCTCTTTGCCATCGGCAATCACGGTGCCAACACCCGTCTTGGTATAGAACCCCGGAATGCCCGCGCCACCGGCGCGCATGCGTTCGGCCAGCGTGCCTTGGGGGTTGAATTCCAACTCCAGTTCGCCCGACAGGTATTGCCGCATGAATTCGGCGTTCTCGCCGACGTAGCTGGAGATCATCTTTTTGACCTGCCGCGTTTCCAAAAGCATGCCAAGGCCAAAGCCATCTACGCCTGCATTGTTGCTGGCCACAGTCAGCCCCTTGGTGCCTGCCGCGCGGATGGCGGCAATGCACAGTTCGGGAATGCCACAGAGGCCAAAGCCGCCAGCGGCAATCAGCATGCCGTCAAACAGCAACCCGTCGAGGGCGGCGGCGGCGTTGGGGTAAGTCTTCTTCATCGCGCATCCTTTGTGGCCATTGGGCCAATCATGGCGCGACGGCGTGCAGTCTGCAATGCTGGAAGAGGGGGATGGCGGAGAGACAGGGATTCGAACCCTGGGTCGGCGCAAACCGACAACGGTTTTCGAGACCGCCGCATTCGACCACTCTGCCACCTCTCCGTGTCATGCGTGGTTGTCGCGGCGGATGTAACGGGGGTGCGGGCGGCTGGCAAGGGCTGAATGTACAGGCGTCGGGCAAAAGCATGGCTCACAATGCAGTGGGGCGGCTTGGCAAGCGGGGCGGTTGGGCCTAGCTTTGACGTGCCAATCAGGAAAGGTCTGCCCATGATGACGATCCGCTGCGCGCTGTCTGGTGTAATGCTGGGCCTTTGCCTGCTGGGCACGCCGCTGCTGCGGCCCGCGTTGGCCGATACGGGGGCCGTGCAGACGATGGACCCCAGCCTTGCGGCACGCCTGGCGTCCCTGTCAGACACGATGCAGGTGGGGCCGATCATCGACGTGATGCATGACGAAGGGCTGGCTTACGGGGCCACGATGGCGGAGGACATGTTCGCTGCAGGGCCGGATGCGCGCTGGGGGCATGTGGTGGCGGGCATCTATGATGCGCAGGCGATGAAGGACGTCTTCAACACGCATTTCGCAGCGGCGCTTGCGGCACATCCGGAGGAACTGGCGGCGATTGAGGACTTCTTTGGGTCAGACCGCGGGCAACGCATTCTGCAACTGGAGGTGACGGCGCGGCGGGCGCTGCTGGATACGGCGGTGGAAGAGGCAGCCAAGGTGACGGCCGAGGATATGGCGGTAGATCACGACCCACGGCTGGCATTGCTGCAGGATTTCGTGACGGCAGGCGATCTGATTGAAATGAACGTGATGGGGGCGATGAACGCGAACCTCGCGTTTTATCAGGGCATGAGCGAAAATGGTGCGCTGGGTGCGGATATGACGGAAGACCAGATCCTGATGGATGTGTGGGATCAGGAACCACGCGTGCGGGCGGATACGGAGGCCTGGCTGATCCCCTACCTTGCGATGGCGTATCAGCCCTTAAGCGACACGGATCTTGAGGCTTATACGGCCTTCTGGGAATCGGATGCGGGGCACCAGTTGAACGCGGCGCTGTTTGCATCGTTCGATGTGATGTTCACAGATATCAGCCGCAACCTGGGGCGGGCTGCGGCACGACAGATGCAGGGTGATGATATCTAGTCGAGTTTGAAGTCAAAGTGTTTGCGGACGGATTCGATGATTTCCCATGTGCCCTTGAAGTCTTTCTCGACCACAAAGGCATCGCCAGCGGTGACGGTGACGGGCGTGCCGCCATCGGGCGTGATGATGATGCGGCCTGCGATCAGGTGGACGAATTCGTAAGCCGTATAGGTGGCGTGATAGGTACCGGGGGTCGCCTCCCAATAGCCTGACATCATGGTACCATCAGCGGATGTGTGCAGCACCCATGTTTTCATGGTTGGCGCGCCTGTGGTGACAACCCAGCCATCGAGCGTGGCATCGGACGGGGTCACGGTGGCAAGGGCGGGCAGTTTGGTGATGGTGGCCATGGGGGTGCGGACCTTTACGGGAGGGGATCGGTTGATGACTTTGCTAGCGCGATGGTGGCAGAAGAACAACCCGCAGCGGGGCGGCGTATCGTTGCGACTTGTGACTTGACGCGCGCCTGCACTTCCCCGATAAGCCGCTGAATTCCGGTGGTCCGTCTGGCCTGCCGGGATTCTTATTTTCATGACGCCCCATGTGGGCGCGCTGTCTGCAGGCGGGGCAACCCGGAAACACCCGGCAACGGGGGCCACAAGACGCGGAGCAAGACGAAGGGAATGACCGATGTTCGCGGTCCTGAAGACAGGCGGCAAGCAATACAAGGTGCAGGCAGGCGATGTGCTGCGTCTTGAAAAGCTGGATGCCGTGGCTGGTGCCAAAATCCAGTTCAACGATATTCTGATGGTGGGTGGTGACACTGTGACCGTGGGTTCGCCCATGGTGGCAGGGGCTGCAGTGCAGGCCGAAGTGATCGACCAGATCAAAGGCGAAAAGCTGATCCACTATGTCAAGCGTCGCCGGAAACACAGCAGCCAGCGCACCAAAGGCCACCGCCAGCATCTGACGCTGGTGCGTGTGACCGAAGTGTTGGCCACAGGTGCCGATGCGACGGGTGTGGCGGCTGCGGTCAACACAGCGATTGCACGGCGTGCGGCGCATAACACAGGCCCGGCACCTGTTGCTGTCGAGGCCCCGGCGAAACCGAAACGCGCGGCCAAAGCCGCGGCTGCAAAGGAGTAACATCCCATGGCACACAAAAAAGCAGGCGGTTCATCCCGCAACGGTCGCGACTCAGCAGGCCGCCGTCTTGGCGTGAAACTGTTTGGCGGCCAACATGCCATCCCGGGCAACATCATCGTGCGCCAGCGTGGCACGACGTGGTTTCCGGGCACGGGCGTGGGTATGGGCGTGGATCACACGCTGTTTGCGAAACTTGAAGGCCATGTGACATTCAAGAAGGGCCTAAAGGGACGCACGTTCATTTCCATCACGCCACTGACGAAAGCTGCAGAATAAGCCGAACCTTTACAATCATGTTGTAAGCAGGGGATCGGCTGAAAGGCCGGTCCCCTAGGCTATATGGGGTGGTCTTCAACGATAGGCCATAAAAAGTCTGAAAATTCGCGGGAAGATACCCAATAGCACTAACAAGTAAGACCACAAAGATGCTGGAAGTGACCGCCCTTGCGAACACTATCACCGCTGCGCGTCTGACCCTGCGCCCGGTGCGCAAGTCTGATGCGGGGTTGTTTGCGATGTATGCAGGTGACAAGCGCGTGGCCGAGGCGACGCAGGGCATTCCCCACCCGTTGCCGCCGGGTGCTGCCGAGGCCTTCGTGAGCCGCGCGATGGCTGCGGGGGCGGAGGAGGATATCTGGGTAATGGACGGGGCGGCGTCGGGTCTGGCGGAGGTGCTGGGCGTGGTTTCCTTGAAGAAGATGGACCGTGGGCAATCAGAGGTGGCGTTCTGGGTGGCCCCGGCGTTCTGGAACCTTGGCATTGCATCGGAGGCGGTTCAGGCTTTGATAAGCGCCAATCCGCAGGGCAATTCGACGATGTTTGCCGAGGCGTTTCAGGATAATCCGGGGTCGGCACGGGTGCTGACCAATGCGGGGTTCGGGTATCTGGGGGATGCCGAAAGTTTCAGCGTTGCTAGGAACGCGAGGGTGCCGACATGGACCTATGTGCGGAAGTTGTAAGGGTCGATGACCATGTGATCCTGCGTCCGCTGATGGCAGAGGATGCCGGTGTAATTGCGGCGGGGTTGTCGGATTGGGGTGTCACGCAGTGGTTGACGCATGTACCGTTTCCTTATGCGGTGTCTGATGCGGAGTGGTTTCTGGGCAATGACCTATCGCGCGGGGCGATGGGCCTGATCGTGGATGGCGCGTTTGCCGGGGTTGTGCAGATTGGCCATGAGGACGAGCTGGGTTATTGGCTGGCCCCCGCCTTTCATGGCCAAGGCATCATGACCCGCGCGGCGGAGGCGCTGGTTGCGGCACATTTCGCCAATGGTGGCGGGACGCTTACCTCCGGCTATCAC
>JANNBG010000056.1:0-5494 GCA_031385205.1 Rhodobacterales bacterium | reverse complement strand
TTTCTTTGCAAGCCTGAAGGTGGCGATTGCGGCCTCGCTGGTGGGGGCGATTGTGGGGGAGTTGCCGACGGGGGCGATTGAGGGCTTGGGGGCAAGGATGCTGATCGGGAGCCAGTTTGGCGAGCCTTTGATCATGTGGGCAGCGCTGTTTGCGGCGGCGATTTTGGCGGGAGTATTGATCTTGGTGGTGGGCTGGGTGGAGGGCCGCTTGCGGGCACGGATGGGGGTGGTGGGGTGAACAATCCGCCACTTTATCCCATTTGGCTTGTAGGTGCTGTTGCCGTCTGGCTTTGCCTTTGGGCGGTGAATGTTGCGATCACCCGAAGCCCTTGGCGCGATACGCGCGTGATGCGTTTCGCAGTCCCCGTTATCTTTGGGGTGGCTGTTATTGTGCTATGGGAAGGGAACGTTCGGGCGTGGCCGGTATCCCCCGTTATCCTGCCCGCGCCCTCGATGATTGCAGTCAAGTTTGCGGCGAACCTGCCGACCCTGTGGGTGGATTTTGTGCAGACCGTGTTGCTGGGCGCGTTGAACGGGTTTGTGATGGGGGCGGGGGCGGGGTTTTTGGTGGCGGTGGTGATTGATCGCTCGCCTTATCTGCAACGGGGCCTGTTGCCGGTGGGGAATTTCCTCGCTGCACTGCCAATCGTGGGGGTGGCGCCGATCATGGTGATGTGGTTCGGGTTTGACTGGCAGTCGAAGGCGGCGGTGGTGGTGGTGATGGTGTTTTTCCCGGTGCTGGTGAACACGATTGCGGGGCTGGCGGCTTCTGACCGGATGCAGCGGGATCTGATGGCGACTTATGGAGCGACTTACGGGCAGACGCTGCTGAAGCTGCGGCTGCCTGCGGCTGCGCCGTTTATCTTTAATGGGCTGAAAATTGCATCGACTCTGGCGTTGATCGGGGCAATCGTTGCTGAATTCTTTGGCAGCCCAACACGGGGCATGGGGTTTCGCATATCTACGGAAGTCGGCAGTCTTGGCCTTGATATGGTTTGGGCCGAGATTACGGTGGCGGCGCTGTCGGGATCGGCCTTTTATGGGGTGATTGCGCTGATCGAACGGGGGGTGACGTTCTGGCACCCTTCACAACGGAATTAACAGCCCAAACGGGCACCAACTTGGAGGTTGACTGAGATGATGAAGTGGATTGCAGGGGCGGCGATGGCCCTGATGGCGACGGGCGCGCAAGCGCAGGATGAGGTGAAGCTGCAACTGAAATGGGTCACGCAGGCGCAGTTTGCGGGATATTATGTGGCGCAGGCGAAAGGGTTTTACACGGAGGAAAACCTGAATGTGACGATCCTGCCGGGTGGGCCGGATATCGCGCCGTCGCAGGTGATTGCAGGTGGCGGGGCGGATGTGGTGATCGACTGGATGCCATCGGCGCTGGCGGCGCGCGAAAAGGGTTTGGCGCTGGTGAACATCGCACAGCCTTTCGCGACATCGGGTCTGATGCTGACTTGTCTGAAGGAGACGGGGATTGCGACACCGGCGGATTTTGCGGACAAGACGCTGGGCGTTTGGTACTATGGCAACGAGTACCCGTTCCTGTCGTGGATGAGCCAGCTGGGCCTTGCGACAGACGGGTCTGCGGGCGGTGTGACGGTGCTGAAGCAGGGCTTCAACGTGGACCCGCTGTTGCAAAAGCAAGCGGCTTGCATCAGCACCATGACCTATAACGAGTACTGGCAGGTGATTGATGCAGGGATCGCTGCGGAAGATCTGGTGACGTTCAAGTATGAAGAGCAGGGCGTGGCGACGCTGGAAGACGGGCTGTATGTGTTGGAGGACAACCTGAAGGACGCGGCCTTTGCGGATAAGATGGTGCGCTTTGTGCGGGCGTCGATGAAGGGTTGGAAATACGCGGAGGCGAACCCGGATGAGGCGGCGATGATCGTGCTGGAGAATGACGAGACGGGGGCGCAGACGGAAGCGCACCAGAAGCGGATGATGGGCGAAGTGGCGAAACTGACGGCGGGCTCGAACGGCGCGCTGGATGTGGCGGCGGCAGAACGCACGGTGGCGACGTTGATGGCGGGAGGGTCTGATCCGGTCATCACAATGGCGCCCACCGGAGCCTGGACGAGCGTGATAACGGATGCGGCCTTGGCACCGTGATTTTCGTTTGATGATGCAAGGGGCGCGTCCGGTTGGGCGCGCCTTTTGCTTTTTGGGGTCCGCATCTTTGCCCTTGGGTGTCTGATGTGGGGTGTGACTTGCGCCTGGCTGCGGTTTTGGCGCGTGACGGGGCATCTGTGCGCGGTTCCGCCACCGGGGAGGCGCCCCGGCGCGCGCGTAGCCGCGTTGCGCGCATGGCGGGGTCTGCTTTCATCCGTGTCTCGCAGGGTTGATGGGGCGTTGCGGCGCGGATGACAAAAAAGAGCGCGCGAAGATGATGGCAGCAGAGATGCCCTTTGTCGGCATTGATGTGGGTAACTGCACCTGTGGCGGCCGTGCATGGGGTCACAGGCAGGGTCACCGGGCAGGGTCACCGGGCAGGGTCACAGGCGCACCGGATGTGGCCGGGACCCGCCGCTTCACAGCCTGGTTGCATGACATTCGCGGGGATCTGCATGTGGCTTCAAAGCCTTTGCCGAACACCCAAAAGGCACGCAAACTGATCGAGGCGGCCAGGGTCGCCCTGGCGCGCGGGACACAATGGGAAAACAAGCCAACAAGGCAACACGGTTGCGGGCAGGCGAGGCCGGGGGATTGGGTCTGAGAGGGGGGGGCGGCTGACAGGTTGCGGGCGCTGCCCCCAAACCCCGAGATAGTTGTGAACAGGGGCCGTTTGGGAGTAAAGAAGGTTTGTAAATTCTTTACAGGAGCATTCCCATGCCGATGACTGCGTTGACCGGCAGCCGCTTGCGCGAGCGGCGATTGGCGCTGGGCCTGCGGCAGGGGCAGGTGGCCGCAGCTGCGGGGATATCGGCGTCTTATCTGAACCTGATGGAACATAACCGCCGTGCGGTGGGGGCCGGGGTGCTGGCGCGGCTGGCGGGGGCGTTGGATACGGATGCCGAGATGCTGGCGGGTGCGGCGGAAGGGGCGGTGATCGACGCCTTGCAGCAGGCGGCAGCGGGGGTGGCGGGGGCAGAGACGGCGCAGGCGGCGGAGTTTCTGGCGCGGTTTCCGGGCTGGGCTGCGGCGCTGGTGGCGCAAGGGGCAAAGGCCGTCGCACTGGAGCAGGCGGTGGCGGCGCTGAATGACCGGATGAGCCATGATCCGCATTTGTCGGCGGCGGTGCATGAGGTGTTATCAGCGGTAACAGCGGTGCAGGCGACGGCGGCGATTCTGGCGGAAACGGCGGACATTGATCCGGGGTTGCGCCAGCGGTTTCACGGCAATCTGCTGCAGGCGGCTGGGCAATTAGCGCTGGGGGCGGAGGCGTTGGTAGGGTTTCTGGCAGGCACGGATGTGCAGGCGGCCTTGTCACCGCAGGACGAGGTGGAGGCGTGGCTGGCGGGGCGGGGCTGGCATTTGAGCGCGGTGACGGCGGCGGAGTTGGGCGCGTTGTCGGGGGCGGCTCTTGGGATGGCGCAGGGGATGCTGGCGCAAGATGCGCGCGATGTGGCGGCGATGCCGGAGGCGGCGTTTGCCGTGGCGCTGGCGCAATGCGGGCCAGACCCGCTGCAATTGGCGCAGGTCTTTGGGGTGGACGCTATTGCGGCGTGCAGGCGGATTGCGCTGCGTGCAGGATCGACCGTGGGGCTGGTGATCTGCGATGGGGCGGGGGCGTTGACGTTGCGCAAGCCGGTGCAGGGGTTTGCCTTGCCACGGCAGGGTGCGGCCTGTGCGTTATGGCCCGTGTTTGCGGCCTTGGTGCGCCCGATGCAGGGGGTGGAGGTCATGGCCGAGGTGCCGACATCACCGCCACAGCGATTTCTGTTGCGGGCCTATTGCCAGCCGGTGGTACCAGTGGCGTTTGGCGGGCCGGATTTGCGGCTGGCGGCGATGCTGATCTTGCCGGGCGGGCCAGGGGTGGCGCTGCCAATTGGGCCGACATGCCGGATCTGCCCAAGGGGGATGTGCGCGGGACGCAGGGAGCCATCATTGCTGATGGGTGTGGTTTAGGGATTTGACAGGGGCGGCATTCGGGCCAATCCTGCGCATGGGGGAACGCAGATGCACCATGTGATGCTGATCGAGGATGAGCCAAGCATTGCGGAGGCGATCTGCTTTATCTTGCGCCGGGATGGGTTGCAGGTGACGGCCATCGCGGATGGTACGGGGGCGGTGGCGGCGATATTGGCGCAGAGGCCGGATATGGTGATCCTTGATCTGATGCTGCCGGGGGCGAGCGGGTTGGAGATTGTGGCGGCGTTGCGGGCAGAGGCGGCGACAGCGCGTTTGCCGGTGCTGATGCTGACAGCCAAAGGGCAGGGGCGGGACCGGGAGGCGGCGCTGCTGGCGGGGGTGACACAGTTCATGACCAAGCCGTTTGCGAATGCGGACCTGTTGGCAGCGGTAAAGGCGTTGCTGGCATGAGGGGGCCGGGTCGCCCACTGTTTTTGGGGCGCAAGGCATACCGCGCGCGGCGGTTGCGGGATGCGGCACGGTTGCTTCCGGTGTTGGGGTTGGTCTTGCTGCTGCTGCCGATGCTGTGGGCCCCTGCGGTCCGGGCGACGGTGGCGGATGCGATTTATCTGTTTGTGGTCTGGGTGGCGCTGATTGCGGCGGCAGCGGCGCTGGCACGCCGGTTGCGGCAGGGCAGTGATGACGGGGGCGACGATGCCCTTTAATCTGCTGGTGCTGGCGTGTCTTGCCTATGTGGCCTTGCTGTTCGGCGTGGCGTTCTGGGCGGAGCGCCGGGCAGCACAGGGCCGGGCAGGCTGGTTGCGCAGCCCGTGGATTTATACGCTGTCGTTGTCGATCTATTGCACGGCCTGGACGTTTTACGGCGCGGTGGGGTATGCGGCGCGGTCAGGGTTGGAATATCTGACGATCTACCTTGGCCCGACACTGGTCTTTGTGGGCTGGTGGTGGATCTTGCGCAAGCTGGTGCGGATCGGGCGGCAGGCGCATGTCACCTCTATCGCCGATCTGATTTCAGCACGTTACGGCAAATCGAACGGGTTGGGCGCGATGGTTACGGTCATCGCGGTGATGGCGGCGACGCCCTACATCGCGTTGCAACTGCAATCGGTGACGCTGTCGTTCAACGTGTTTGCCAGCACGGCACCGACAGACTGGGCCTTGCCGACGCAGGGTGCGACGGCGGTGTGGGTGGCGGCGGGGCTGGCGTTGTTTACCATCCTGTTCGGCACACGACGGCTGGATGCGCAGGAACGCCACCACGGCATCGTGACGGCGATTGCGGTGGAGGCGGTGGTCAAGCTGGTGGCCTTGCTGGCGGTGGGGATATTCGTGGTGTGGGGGCTGGCGGGTGGCTTGGGGCCGATGCTGGACCAGATCGCGGCGTCGGATTTGGCGCAATGGGAGTTAAAGCCGGGGCGCTGGGCGGGGTTGATTTTCACGGCGGGGATGGCGG
>JANNBG010000556.1:0-3858 GCA_031385205.1 Rhodobacterales bacterium | reverse complement strand
CCGAGGTGAGCTGCAAATGGGCGTGCTGATCGAAAACATGCGGCGTGAGGGGTTTGAACTTTCCATCTCGCGCCCGCGCGTGCTGTTCCACGATGTGGATGGCGTCAAGTGCGAGCCGATCGAGGAAGTCACCATTGATGTCGATGATGAATACACCGGCGCCGTGATCGAAAAAATCACCGGCCCGCGCAAGGGCGACATGATCGAGATGAAACCCGCAGGCGTCGGCAAGACCCGCATCATTGCGCATGTGCCATCACGCGGGTTGATCGGTTATCACGGCCAATTCATGACCGATACCCGTGGCACCGGCGTCTTGAACCGCGTGTTCCACGACTGGGCCCCGCATAAGGGCGCGATTGAAGGCCGCCGCGCGGGCGTGTTGATTTCCATGGAAAGCGGTGTGTCCGTGGCCTATGCGATGTGGAAACTCGAAGATCGCGGTCACTTTTTCATCGGCGTGCAGGAACCGGTCTACACGGGCATGATCATCGGCGAACATAACCGCGACAATGATCTGGAAGTGAACCCTTTGAAGGGCAAACAACTGACCAACGTGCGCGCATCCGGCACGGACGAGGCTGTGCGTCTGACCACGCCGGTCAAGCTGTCCCTTGAACAGGCGATTGCCTATATCGACGATGACGAGCTGGTTGAGGTCACGCCCAAGGCGGTGCGGATGCGCAAACGGTTCCTCGACCCGAACGAACGCAAGCGCCAGTCGCGCGCCGGGTGATGGTGCGTGGAACCTCTTCCACCACCATCAAATCCCTGACACTTGCCCCCTTCGCGTGGGCCAGTGCCGCCTGATAACCGTCTGAATTGTAACACTCCACAGCCCGCTCCAATGATGGAAACCGCGCCACCACGTTGCGGGGGCGGTCTCGTCCTTCCAGTTGCACATACCGCCCACCGCGGGCCAGAAACACCCCCCCATGCGCCGCAATCGCAACCGTCGCGCCTTTGGCGTATTCGCCGTAGGCCACAGGGTCGCTCACCTCCACATGCGCAATCCACAACGCGGTCGGCATGCTCAGATCCCTATTGCTGGGTCGATGACACTCATTTGAACGTCCGCAACAGCAACGCCAAACGCGTCTGGATTCTTTGCCCCGCCTTGAGCAAAATCCGGTCGTCCACCTCCACCTTTTCCCCCCATCGCTTCTACAATAGCGCGGATGATTGTCACCGCACTAATCTTGTTCACGAGATCATCCGTGACTCCAACGGCAATGGAAACTGCATCGTCATTCGAGGCCGCAAATATCACAAAGCCAGAACCAACACGCTTCTTGTAGTCGTCCACAAGGCTACGAAGACGCGCTGCGTCAAACCCCCGGATCAAAGCAGATGCATATTTGTGCCCTGTCTTGGTGTCCTTGATCATAAGTTGCTCACTTGCTTCACGTTCTGCGATAGCTCCCCTCAGTTGGGCCACCTCGTTTTGCGCCGCACGCAAGTCGCCAATCAAATTTCTAACCCGATGCACAAGCTGATCGGGCAATCTCGACAGCTCAACAGTTAACTCATCCATAATTTGATAGTTTTGCTGAACATCAAGCTCTGCTGCTCTTCCTGTCACACCCTCAATACGCCTTATCCCAGCAGCAGAAGCGTTCTCAGATAGAATTTTGAAGAAACCAATATCCCCCGTCCGCGCAACATGCGTGCCGCCGCACAGCTCCAGCGAATATACCGCCCCGTCCAGCCCCTTGCCCGACCCGGGCTGCGCCCCCATCGAAACCACCCGCACCTCATCGCCGTATTTCTCACCAAACAACGCCTGCGCCCCAATCGCGCGCGCATCGTCCGGCGTCATGATCCGCGTTTCAACGGGTGTATTCTGCCGCACAAAGGCATTTACCTCTGCCTCAACCACAGCCAACTCCGCCTCTGACAACCCCTTGCCATGGCTGAAATCAAACCGCATCCGCTCCGCTGCGTTCAGACTGCCGCGCTGCGCCACATGGTCGCCCAAGGCCCGCCGCAGCGCCTCGTGCAGCAAGTGCGTCACCGAATGGTTCGCGCGAATGGCACTGCGCCGCCCATGGTCCACTACCAAGGCCGCCCCCTGCCCCGGCGCGATGACACCCTCGACAACCTCGCCGATATGCAGGACCAACCCTTGCGATTTCTTCACATCCGTCACCCGCATGCGCCCCGTGGGCGTGGAAAGCATCCCGTGGTCGCCCACCTGCCCCCCCGATTCCGCATAAAACGGCGTCTGGTTCAGGATCACCGTCACCTGCCCCCCCGCCGACGCCACCGCAACGCCGCCCTGCACCAGGGCCAAAACCTGCCCCTCAGCCACCTCCGTGTCATACCCCAGAAACTCCGTCACACCATGTGCATCGACCAGATCAAACCACACCCGCGCATCCGCCGTTTCGCCCGTCCCCACCCAGGCCGCCCGCGCCCGGGTTTTCTGCTCTGCCATCGCATGTTCAAAACCTGCCACATCCACCGCCCGGCCGCGTTCGCGCAGCGCATCCTGCGTCAGATCCAGCGGGAATCCATAGGTGTCATATAACTTGAACGCCGCCGCACCGCCCAGATCGCCGCCCTCTGGCAGGCGGCTGATTTCATCATCCAGCAGCCGCAGGCCCCGCTCCAACGTCGTCTTGAACCGTGTCTCCTCCAGCCGCAATGTCTCCTCAATCATCGCCTGACCGCGTGTCAACTCCGGGTAGGCCTGCCCCATCTGCGCCACCAGCGCCGGCACCAACCGATGCATCACCGGGTCATGCGCCCCCAGCATATGCGCATGCCGCATCGCCCGCCGCATGATGCGCCGCAGCACATAGCCGCGCCCCTCATTTGACGGCATCACCCCATCGGCAATCAGAAAACTGGTTGACCGCAAATGGTCTGCAATCACCCGGTGATGCGTCTTGCCCACCCCGTCCGGGTCCGAATGCGTCGCATGCGCCGACGCCTCAATCAGGCTGCGCATCAGATCGGTGTCGTAATTGTCATGCTTGCCCTGCAGCAGCGCGCCGATCCGCTCCAGCCCCATGCCGGTGTCGATGCTTTGCATATCCAGCGGCCGCAAAGACCCATCGGCGAACTGTTCATTCTGCATGAACACGTTATTCCAAATCTCGATGAAACGGTCGCCGTCCTCATCAGCTGATCCCGGCGGCCCACCCCAGATTTTATCGCCATGGTCATAGAAAATTTCCGTACACGGCCCGCACGGCCCGGTCGGCCCCATGCGCCAAAAGTTATCATCCGTCGGAATGCGAATGATGCGGGCATCCGGAATGCCCGCGATCTTTTTCCACAGCAACGCCGCCTCTTCATCGGTATGGTAGACCGTCACCGTCAAGCGGTCCTTTGCCAACCCGAAATCCGTGGTCAAAAGCTCCCAGGCATAGGCAATCGCCTGTTCCTTGAAATAATCGCCAAAGCTGAAATTCCCCAGCATTTCAAAGAATGTATGGTGCCGTGCGGTATAGCCGACGTTGTCCAGATCGTTGTGCTTGCCGCCCGCACGCACGCATTTCTGTGCTGTGGTGGCGCGTTTGTAATCGCGCGTCTCCACTCCGGTGAAGCAGTTCTTGAACTGCACCATGCCGGAATTGGCGAACATCAGCGTGGGGTCATTGCGCGGCACAAGGGGGCCGGAGTCCACAACGCGGTGGCCATTACGCTGGAAAAAATCAAGGAAAGTGGAGCGGATATCGTTCAGCGTGGGCATGTCTGCGGCCTTTGGATCAGGGTCGCATGGGTGTAACCTTGGTGCGCCGGGCTGTCCACCGGGGTTGCGCAAAAGGCCCCCGGGATGCGGGGGCCTTTTACGGGGGGAGGGGCAGATTGCCCATCCTACACGTCAGACAGGCAATCTGCCCGTCCCAC
>JANNBG010000527.1:0-3058 GCA_031385205.1 Rhodobacterales bacterium | reverse complement strand
ACGAGGTGCGGCGGCTGTGCAATTGGTTTGACGACAAGTTCAATGCGGATGTGACGTCAAAGCTGCTGCATGAGCGGGTGAACAAGAAGGTCATGGGGCAGGGCTATCCGGACAGCAAGAACGTGAAATCCGGGGCGGCGCGGATCAAGGGGCATATCGACTATCTGGGCACGCTGCTGGATGAACGGCGCTGGCTGGCAGGGGATGTGATGACGCTGGCAGATATCACGGCGGCGGCGCATTTAAGCTGTCTGGATTACATCAGTGATGTGGACTGGCACCGGTCTGCGGTGGTGAAGAACTGGTATGCGGTGATAAAGTCGCGGCCGAGTTTCCGGGCGCTGCTGGCGGACCAGGTGCCGGGGTTCCCACCGGCTGCACACTATGCCGATCTGGATTTCTGACGATTTTTCTGCGAAAAATCATCGGGGCTCTGCCCCGGACCCCGAGATAGTTAAGAACAGAGGAAGCATGGACCTTGTTTCCCTGAAAGAGCGTCTCAATCAGCGGGCTTTGGCGGAAGGTTTTTCTGCGATGGGTGTTTGCGCACCCGACGCCGTGCCGGATGGTGCTGCCCGGCTAGGGGCGTTTCTGGATGCTGGCTATCACGGGCAGATGGGGTGGTTGGCGGATCGGGCGAATTGGCGCGGGTCTGCGGCGGCGCTGTGGCCAGAGGCGCGGTCTGTGGTGATGTTGGCAGAGGTGTATACGCCGCAAGATGACCCTTTGGCGGTGCTGGAGGCCCGCGACCGGGGGGCGGTGAGTGTGTATGCGCAGGGGAAGGATTACCACGATCTGGTGAAGAAACGGCTGAAGCGGTTGGGGCGCTGGCTGATTGATACCGGTGGGGGCGAAATCAAGGTGTTTGTGGATACGGCCCCGGTGATGGAAAAGCCCTTGGCGCAGGCGGCGGGGTTGGGGTGGCAGGGCAAGCATACGAACCTGTTGTGCCGCGATCTGGGCAACTGGTTTTTTCTGGGGGCGATTTTCACGACGCTGGATTTGCCGCGCGATGTGGCGGAGGTGAGCCATTGCGGGTCTTGTACGGCGTGTCTGGATATCTGCCCGACCAAGGCGTTTCCGGCAGCCTATCAGTTGGATGCGCGGCGGTGCATTTCTTATCTGACGATTGAACACAAGGGCCCGGTGGATGTGGAACTGCGGGCCTTGATGGGCAACCGGATTTATGGCTGTGATGACTGCCTCGCCGTTTGCCCGTGGAACAAGTTCGCGCAAGCGGCCAGCGAGATGGGCTATCAGCCGCGTGTGGGGGCGCCCTTGCTGGCAGAACTGGCCGGGCTGGACGATGCGGCATTTCGGGCGCGGTTTGCGGGCAGCCCGATCAAGCGGATCGGACGCGACCGGTTTGTGCGCAATGTGCTCTATGCGATTGGCAATTCGGGCATGCCTGCCTTGCGGGTGACGGCGCAGGCTCTGGTTGATGATGCGGATGCAACGGTTGCCGATGCGGCGCGCTGGGCCTGTGCGCAACTGGCATGATTAGCGACGAAACGTTACAGTTTGGTGATCATTTTACACTCCGGTGGGATGCGGTATGATGTGACAGACGACAGAGGGAGCGACAGATGAGCATTGTTTACACAGCACATGCAAAGGCCACGGGTGGCGGGCGCAATGGGCATTCGGCCACGGATGATGGCGCGTTGGATGTGACGCTGGCCACGCCCAAAGAAATGGGTGGCGATGGCAAAGGCAACAACCCGGAACAGCTGTTCGCGGTGGGCTATGCGGCGTGCTATCTGGGGGCGATGCGCTTTGGTGCAGGCTTGGACAAATCTCTGCCGCCTGTGCCTGCGGATGCAGAAGTGCATAGCAGCGTAGGGATTGGCCCGCGCCCGGATGGCGGGTTTGGGCTGACGCTTGCCTTGACGGTGAAACTGCCGGGCATTGCCGCGGATGTGGCGCAGAAGATGGTGGATGCAGGGCATTTCATCTGCCCCTATTCGAATGCGTTGAAGGCGGGGTTGGCAGTCACCACGACGATTGCCTGAATTTGAAGGGCGGGCCTTGAAGGGCGCGCCTTTTTTCCATGGAATCGCCATGATCGGGCGGCATGTCACAGCCATGGATATCACAAACACAACCACACAACTGCTGCTGGGCGCGTGCCTGCTGTTTGCCTTGGTCAATGGCCTGTCATTGCTGTCCTTTGCCATCGACAAGGGACGCGCGGCGCGGGGGCAACGACGCATTCCGGAATCTTTCCTGCTGAAACTGGCGTTTCTGGGGGGGTGGCCGGGGGCAAAGCTGGGGCAGATGGCCTTTGGGCATCAAACGCAGGAACCACCGTTCCGGCGGCGGCTGAACCTGATCATGGGGTTGCAGGTGGTGTGCGTGGCGGCGGGCTTTGGTGTGATGCACGCGCCCACGATTGATTTTGACCAGATGAAGGGCATGGCGATGGCGGCCATAGCACCTGCACCTGCAGAAGAGGTGGCAGAAGCGCCCGTCATGCCACGCCGGTTTGGGCCGGGCAGTGACAAGCCGAAAGCGGGCATCAGCCGAAGCCCATAGTCTTTTCAGCGCTCATGGTGAAATGGGTGTATCGTCTCCACATGTTCATCAGGGGGTGCTGCCATGAAACATGTCATTGACAACCGCGATCAACCCGAACCGTCCAGCCTGCCACACTTCGCCCGCATCGAACGCACAGCGCGAGATGGGATGCTGGAGGCGGCAATCAAGCACCCGCATCCGCGCACGGACGGGTCAGCGCGCGTTGTGGCGTTTTGCCGGATTGAGCGGGGGCAGGTGGCGTAGCGGGCCCGTCCGTTACAACCGCACCAGCTTTTCATACTCCGCAGCCACGCGTCTGGTCAGGTCGCCCACTTCAAAGTTATAGCTGCCGATCTGGCCCACGGGGGTGACTTCTGCGGCTGTGCCGGTCAGCCAGCATTGCTCGAACCCTTCCAGTTCTTCGGGCATGATATGGCGTTCATGCACGACGATCTGCATATCGCGCAGCATGGCGATGACGGTCTGGCGCGTGATGCCGTTCAGGAAGGCGTCGGCAAGGGGGGTATGCACCTCGCCGTTC
>JANNBG010000518.1:0-1723 GCA_031385205.1 Rhodobacterales bacterium | reverse complement strand
AACAATCTGTTCGGTGACAAGCCTGAAATTATTCGGACGACCGGTCCTACCGACACCCCCTACGATTCAACCAATTTTTCTCCAATAGGGCGCTTCGTATCCGTCGGGATCAGGAGGCACTGGTAATGAGCCTGATGCTGGCAGCGCTTTTTGCCAAAACGATTGTGCCGACGGCCGACCTTCCGCCGTCGCACATCGACCCGTGTACGCGTTTTGAAAAACGGGCGGGAGTCACTGACACCCGGCGGCCTCTGACGATCGACGATCTTGTCGAAATTGTCGATATCGGGATGTCCAGTCCGTATGATGCGGAAAGTCCGTTCGCAATATCACCCGACGGCAAATCCATTGCCTTCGTCGAGCGGCGCGCGAACGCGCATGAAAACCTTTATTGTCAGCGGCTCGTTGTCACGCGGACGGACGGCAGCGGCGGAGCCAAAGAACTTGACCGGGGCGGCGATTTCATTCGGAAAGATTTCGCCTTCCTCGGTTTTGCTTCGCTCATGTCGGGCGGCGCAAAAGTAATCAGGCCGCGCTGGTCGCCCGATGGAAGCGGGATCGCGTTTCTAAAACGGATCGGTCAGACCAGTCAGGTCTGGCTGGTCGCTGCGGATGGCCGTAAAGGCGCACATCGCGCAACCGACATGCCAGACGATGTCGACGACTTTTCCTGGCTGGCGGGCGGGAAGGCTTTGCTGGTGGCGAGCCGTCCCGGCATCCGGCTTAAGGCTGAGGCGATCGCTCGTGAAGCACGCGATGGATTTCTCTTCGATGACCGATTTTCTCCCGATAAAGCCGATCGACCGATTCCCAGAGGGCCAGTCGTGACGGAGTATCATGTTGTTGACCTGTCGAGCGGCGCAGTCCGCACTGCCTTGAAGCACGAGATTCAAATTCTGCGTCCGGACATCGCTGCGGCAACAGACCAGAACCGGTCAGGTTTCATCAAGGGCGCTGCCGGTGTGGCTGCATGGCGTGAAGCGATTCATCCCGAGCGACTGATCAGCCCGGCACAGCCAGTAATCGCGCTTGCCGATGGCCAGCAAATAAAATGCACCGAACCATATTGCACTGGCACGCGCGACCTGTGGTGGTCTGAAGATGGCGGCTATCTCTATATGCGCCAGCGGACCGGATGGGGCAATAGCCAGACCGCGTTGCTATCGTGGAGGGTTGGAGAAGCAGCGCCAAAAAAGATTCTGGTGACCGACGATGTGCTCGTGGGGTGCCAACTGGCAGGGAGCAGGCTGATTTGCGCACGCGAAGGCGCGAACCAGCCACGGCGGTTGGTCGCAATTGACCCGCAGACCAGTCGTGAGGCGATTATCCATGACCCTAATCCGATGTTTCGCAATATCGCCTTGGGCGTGGTGAAGCGTCTCTACGTTCGCAATGCTTTCGGTGTCGAAAGCTGGGCCGACCTTGTCCTACCGCCGCAGCACAGACCGGGCACCAAGCATCCCTTGATTGTCGTTCAATATTTCAGCGACGGCTTTTTGCGTGGCGGAACTGGAGACGAGTTCCCGATCCAACTGCTCGCCGCCAAAGGATTCGCCGTCCTGAGCTTTGCCCGGCCCGACCTCGAACCCAAAGCGGAGACCGAGGATGAACTGATGGCTGCTACTCACACCGACTGGATCGACCGGCGTAGCGTCCAATCTTCGCTTGAACTGTCGATTGATCTGGCCGTCGCCACCGGAACCGTGGCCAAAGATCGCCTTGG
>JANNBG010000498.1:0-6976 GCA_031385205.1 Rhodobacterales bacterium | reverse complement strand
GGACGGCGTGCGGCTCCATAGCTCAACTGGATAGAGCAAGGACCTTCTAAGTCCGAGGTTGAGGGTTCGAGTCCTTCTGGGGTCGCCATGGTTATGCAAGCCGCTCATCCGCCCTTTGGTGCGACGTCGCTATTCGGTGCTGGGCGCACCCCCCTCAAACCGGTTGCCGTGGCGATAGTCGCAAGGTGCCTCTTGCATTTCCAGATGCAGGCGGTCGCCCGTATAGGGGTGGGCGAGGGCCACGTCTTCATCAAAGTCGATGCCCAGACCGGGGGCTTCGGGCGGGATGATGTAGCCGTCCTGCCATGTGATGCTGTGGCGGATCAGTTTCTGATGGAAACTGCCGCCGGTTTCAATGGTTTCGGCCATCAACAGGTTAGGAATGGACGTGGCAAGGTGGATATTGGCCGCCCACTCCACCGGGCCCGCATAGAGATGCGGCGCCATTTCGGCGTTGAACACCTCGGCCATGGCTGAAATCTTTTTGGCCTCCCAGATGCCGCCCACGCGGCCAAGCGCCGGTTGCAGGATTTTCACGCCGCCTGCCCGCAGTAGCGTGCCAAACTCGGCCTTGGTTGACAGACGTTCGCCAGTGGCAAGCGGGGTTTTGACGGCGCTGGCCACGGTGTTGAACTCTAGCAGGTTATCCGGCGGAATGGGCTCTTCGTACCAGAGGCATTGATACGGGTCGATCGCCTGACCCAACCGGATCGCCCCCGGCGTGGTGAACTGGCCATGGGTGCCAAACAGCAAATCGGCCCGGTCACCCACCGCCTCGCGGATCGCCTTGCAGAACGCCACAGACCGCGTGATGTCAGACATCGCAGGTTCATGGCCGCCCCGGATGGTATAGGGGCCTGCCGGATCGAACTTCACCGCAGTAAAGCCCATGTTCACAAAGCGCAGGGCCGCCTCAGCCGCCGCATCGGGGCTGACCCAGAAATCGGCGGTTGCGTTACCGGGTTCGGGGTAAAGATAGGTATAACTGCGGATGCGCGCGTTCATCCGCCCGCCCAGCAAGGCCCAGACCGGGCGATTGCGGGCCTTGCCAAGGATATCCCAGCAGGCGATCTCCAGCCCCGAAAACGCCCCCATGACGGTGGGATCGGGGCGTTGGGTAAAGCCTGCAGAATAGGCGCGGCGGAACATCAGCTCGATATCTTCGGGCGATTGCCCGGCCATGTGGCGCGCGAAGACATCCTCAATGACGGCGGTCATCGCCTTGGGGCCAACCGTGCTGGCATAGCATTCGCCGTAGCCCACGATGCCGTCATCCGTGGTCAGTTTGACAAAGGTCCAATAGCGCCCGCCCCAACCGGGGGCAGGCGGGGCGACGGTGAAGATGGTCAGGTCTGTAAGTTTCATATGATATCTCTGGCTGCTGGCCGCCGGGGGTTTCACACCCCCGGACCCCCGTGGCGTATTTATACAAACAGAAAGTTAGGCTGGGTTCGCTGTCGTTTCGCGCGCGCCGGCGACGTGCAGGGTGACGCAGATGAGCATCAGACAGGCCGCCAGCAGGAAGGGCGCGCCGGGGGAATAGGGGCTGGCACCGGGTGCGGTGAAGATGGCGAAAGTCTTGGTCATGACAAGGGGGGAGGTGATGGTGGCAATGGCGGTCAGCGAGGACATCACACCTTGCAAGCCACCTTGGGCATCGGCGGGGGTCTTGCCGCTGGCGATGGATTGCAGGGCGGGGGTGGTGACGCCGCCAAGGGCGGTCAGCGGGATGATGAGGAAGGCCAAAGGCCCAGCCGTGACAAGGCCGAGGGCGGTGAGGGTGCAGATGTTGACGCACATGCCAAAGGTGGCGGCGCTATGTTCACCAAAGCGGCGGATCAGCGGGCCGACCAGCAGGGCCTGACCTGTGGCGAATGACACACCGTAAACCGCCAGCGAGACGCCGACCATGGCAGAGGACCATGCAAACCGTTCCTGCCCGTAAAACGCCCAGATGGCCGGGTAGACGCCCATGGCGATGGACAGGATGAGGAAGGTCGCAAGGGTGCGGCGGATGGTGGGCAGCCGTGTGGCGCGCAGCAGGGCGGTGAACGGGTTGGCGTTTGACAGCGCAAAGGGGCGGCGGGTGGCATCGGTGACGGTTTCGGGCAGGACCACAGCACCAAAGATCAGGTTGGCAAGGGCAAGGGCTGCGGCCGCGTAGAACGGCGCGTGCAGGTCGATGGTGGCGAGCAATCCGCCGATCAGCGGGCCAAGCACGAAGCCAATGCCGAACCCGGCGCCGATCAGGCCAAAGCGTTTCGCGCGGTCTTTTGCGGGTGTGATATCGGCGATATAGGCCGTGGCCGTGGATTGCGTGGCGGCAGCCATGCCCGCAATGACGCGGGAGATCAGCAGCAGGATCATCGTGGGGGCAAGGGCCATGGCGAGGTAATTCAGGCTCATCACGCCCAGCGAGATCAGCAGGATGGGGCGGCGGCCATAACGGTCAGACAGGGAGCCAAGCGCCGGGCCGCACAGAAACTGCATGATGGCGAAAGCGGCGGACAGCCAGCCACCCCAGACAGCGGCATCTGACAACCCGTTGCCGGTGATGCTTTTGATAAGGGCTGGCATCACGGGAAACATGATGCCGATGCCGATGGCATCCAGCGTGACGGTGATGATGATAAAGATCAGAGGCAGGTTCATGCGGCGACCATAGGCGGGCATCTGGGGTTTGGATAGGTCAGATGTGCCCGATTTGGTTGAGGAATGTGGTGATTGTGGCGGCGTATTCCGCAGGTTTTTCGATGAAGGGCAAGTGGCCCGCAGTGCGGATCAGCCGGAACTGGCTGCCGGGGATCAGGTTGGCCGTTTCGCGGATCAGATCAGGCGGGGTGGCGCCGTCACGGTCACCGGCGATGCACAGCGTGGGCAGGCGCAGGGTGGCGGTGGTTTCATAGAAATCGGTATGGGCAATGGCATGGGCACAGCCGCACCAGCCTTCGGGATTTTGCGCTGACAGGCGATTGTGCCAGTCGTGATAGTCGGGGCGCGTGGTGGCCCTGGGGCCAAACCAGCGTTGCAGGGTGGCGTCGGCGATGCTGGCCATGCCACGGGCGCGGACTTGGGCGATGCGGTCATGCCATTGGGCAGGGCTGCCGATGCGGGCGGCGGTGTTCGACAAGACCATCGCGCGGACGAGGTCCATGCGTTTGATGGCAAGGCCCTGGGCGATCAGCCCGCCAATGGACAGGCCGATGACGACGGCATCCCTGATGGCAAAATGGTCGATCAGACGGGCCGTATCGGTGATGAGGCTGCCCATGCTGTAGGGGGCATTTGGCGCGTCAGACTGGCCATGGCCGCGCAGGTCAACGCGCAAGACGCGCAGGGTTGGGGGCAGGAGGGGGAGGAGCATATCCCAGATTGTCAGGTCAAGCCCAAGGGCGTGGATGAAGACGACAGGCGGGCCAGCGTCCGGGCCTGTGATCTGGGCATTGAGGCGGATATCAGAAAGATAAATGAGGGGCATGTTGGGTTTGTGCTATTTTAAGGGACGATTTTGGTGGTTGATGGTTCGATTTGTTCAAGTTTTGCCAAAGCGGGCGAGGATGGTCTGGAACAGGTCAACATCGACATTGCCACCCGATGCGGTACAGATCACCGTGTCCTCGCTCAGGTCATCACTCTGAAACAGGCTCGCGGCCAGCGCCACAGCCCCGCCCGGTTCCAGCACGATGCGCAGATGCGTAAAGGCCAGTGCGACAGCATGGCAGGCCTGATCGTCGGTCACGACAAGGCCGGGGCCGCAGAGGCGGGACAGGATGGGAAAGGTCATCTGCCCCGGTTCAGGCGTCATGATGGCGTCGCAGACGGTTGGTGCAGCGCCATCATTGCGCAGGATCACTCCTGCCGCCAAGGACCGCGTCACATCATCATAACCCGCAGGTTCCGCCGGGCGCACACGCAGACGCGTGCCCTGCAATGCCAGCGCAATGCCCGATGTCAGGCCGCCACCACCGCAACAGGTGATGACCTCGGCGTCAGTGACCCCCGCCTGCGCCGCAATTTCCAAGCCCGTGGTGCCTTGGCCCGCGATGACCAGTGCGTCGTCATAGGGCCGGATCAGGGTCAGGCCGTGTTCCGTGGCGATCTTGGACCCGATAGCCTCACGATCATCGTTGCGGCGGTCATACAACACAACTTCGGCCCCATAGCCGCGCGTGTTGGCGACTTTCACACCCGGCGCGTCGGATGGCATCACGATCACGCAGGATTTGCCGTGCAATTGCGCAGCCAAAGCCACACCTTGCGCATGGTTACCGCTGGAATAGGCGATATAGCCTGTGGCGGTCGACTGGGCTGCCACCGCATTCCACGCGCCGCGAAACTTGAAACTGCCGGTGCGTTGCAGGCATTCGGCTTTGACCAGCACACGCCTGCCCGCGATGGCGTTCAGGGCGGGATGTTCCAGCATGGGGGTGACCACCGCGTGGCCTGCTAGCCGGGCAGCGGCGGCGTGGATCATGGTGATATCTGTCACAGCGCATCCAGGAATTTATGCACAACATCAAGGCTTTCAGCCTCATCCAGAAACGGGATATGCGCGCGGTCGGGCACATTGGCAAAGATCAGGCCGGGGTGGCGCAGGGCCATGTCATCGGCGGTGGCTTGCGACAAAAGGTCGGAATTCGCCCCTCGGATCAACGCCAGCGGTACGCCTGACAGCGCATCGAAATAGGGCCAGAGATCCAAAGGCGGGGCGGCCATGCTGGCCAGATAGGACTGCCGCAAGGCGGGGTCATAGGTGATGCGCAGGCCGTGCGGACCCGCTGTATAATGCTTCACCGCCTCGTCCAGCCAGCGGCTGGTGGGGGCCGTAAAGCCGGGTGATTTGGCCAGTACCTTTGCCATCGCCGCATGGGTTTTCGCACTGGGATTGCGCCCGACATAGTCGCCGATGCGGTCCAGCCCGGCGCGTTCCACCACCGGGCCGATGTCGTTGAAACACACGCCCAGCAGCCGCGCGGGGGCCATGGCGGCCAGCACCATGGCGATCAATCCGCCGCGCGAGGTACCCAGAATGGCCACTTGGGGCACCCCCAAATGATCCAGCAAGGCCAGCACATCCGCAGCCTCTTGCGCCACGGTGTAGCTTGCAGCCCCGGTCCAATCGCTGCCACCACGCCCACGATAATCCATGCGGATCAGCCTTATGGGCGGCAAGTGCGGCACCAGATAGTCGAAATCGGCCATCGTGCGGGTCAGGCCGGGCAGGCACAGCAGGGGCGCACCCGTGCCCTGATCGGCAAAGGCCAGACGCGCGCCATTGGGGGTGGTAAACTGCGGCATAAACGCGTTGTGGCACGAACCGGGGCGGGCGGAAACCCCATCCCTTGAAGCGGCGCGTGACAGCAGATACATGGCCCCCATGGCAGACAAGACCTTAGAAGACCGGGCGACATCGAAACGCGTCGGCGCCTTGCGCGGCCTGCTGCCGTTTTTGCGCCCGTATCGGCGGTTGGCCGCCTTTGCGCTGGTGGCGCTGGTGCTGACCGCGGCGATGAGCCTGGTGCTGCCCTTGGCGGTACGGCGGGTGATTGATGGCTTCAACGGCGGCAATGTGGCCTTGCTGGACCAGTATTTCGGCGCGGCTTTGGTGATTGCAGCCTTGTTGGCCGTGGGCACGGGCCTGCGCTATGCGTTGGTCACACGTCTGGGTGAACGCGTGGTGGCAGACATCCGGCGCGCGTTGTTTGACCGGGTGATGGGTCTGTCACCGGCGTTTTATGAACGGTTGATGACGGGCGAGGTTCTGTCACGCCTGACCACGGATACCACGCTGATCCTGTCGGTGATCGGATCGTCGGTGTCCATCGCCCTGCGCAACGTGTTGATCCTGATCGGTGGCATGGGGTTGCTGTTGCTGACCTCGGCCAAGCTGGCGGGGCTGGTGCTGCTGATTGTACCGGCCATTGTGGTGCCGATAGTGGTCTTGGGGCGCAAATTGCGCCGGTTAAGCCGGGAAAATCAGGATTGGATTGCGGCGTCATCGGGGCAGGCGAGTGAGGCATTGGGGGCTGTGCAAACCGTACAGGCCTTCACGCATGAGGCGGCCACGCAAGGGCAGTTTGGCGATCTGACCGAAAAGTCGTTCCAATCGGCGAAAACGCGCATCACGACACGGGCGATCATGACGGTCATCGTGATTTTCCTGACGTTTACCGGGATTGTGGGTGTGCTGTGGATCGGCACGCGGGATGTGCGGGCGGGGGTGATGTCACCGGGCGAGCTGGTGCAGTTTGTGATCTATGCAGTGATGGTGGCGGGGGCGGTTGGTGCCTTGAGCGAGATCTGGGGCGAATTGCAACGGGCGGCAGGGGCGACGGAGCGGCTGGTGGAGCTGCTACAGACGCAGGATACGGTGGTTGATCCCGCCATGCCAAAGGCGCTGCCACGCCCGGTGCGCGGGGCCATCACGTTTGACAATGTGGTGTTCCGTTATCCGGCGCGGCCTAGCGTTTCGGCCTTGGATGGGGTGACCCTGACCGTGGAGCCGGGGCAGACGGTGGCACTTGTGGGGCCATCAGGCGCGGGCAAGACCACGATTTTGCAACTGCTGATGCGGTTTTATGACCCGCAAAGTGGGGTGATCCGGCTGGACGGCGTGGCCCTCGCAGACCTGTCACGCACGGATTTCCGCACGGCGCTGGCCATGGTCCCCCAAGACCCCGTCATCTTTGCCGATACCGCGCGCAACAACATCCGCTTTGGCCGCCCGGACGCCACGGATGTTGAGGTGGAACAGGCCGCCATGGCCGCCGCCGCGCATGACTTCATCACAGCTTTGCCAGAGGGTTATGCGTCGCAACTGGGCGAACGCGGCGTGATGTTGTCAGGCGGCCAGAAACAGCGCATCGCCATCGCCCGTGCCATCCTGCGCGATGCCCCCGTGCTGCTGCTGGACGAGGCGACATCCGCCTTGGATGCGGAAAGCGAAAACGCCGTGCAGGTGGCGGTAGAGCGCCTG
>JANNBG010000485.1:0-3540 GCA_031385205.1 Rhodobacterales bacterium | reverse complement strand
CTTCGCCCGCCAAAGCGGTTTTGACCAAGGGCGAATTGGCGTTGGCCATGGCGACCTTGCCCGCATCAGCATCCGATGCAGCCCCGGTAACCTGCACCTCGACAAATTTGGTGGCGCCTTCGCCGTCCCGCACGACAAGGTGCGCAAGGCTGCGCATGACGATGTGCAGGGCGGATTCGAAGGCCGTGGCAACGGTCCCGGTGATTTCGGCAGCAGGCGATTGGCCGGTGGCGCAGGCAATGAGGGCGTCGGAGGTGGAGGTATCACTGTCAACAGTGATGGCGTTGAAGGTGGTGCCCACATTGCGGGCCAGCATGGATTGCAGCATTTCAGCGGGGATTTTGGCGTCGGTAAAGATGTAGACGAGCATGGTGGCCATATCGGGGGCAATCATGCCTGAGCCTTTGGCGATACCGGAAATGTGGATGGGGCCCCCATCGCCCTGCAGTACGGCGCTGGCCCCTTTGGGGAAGGTGTCAGTGGTCATGATCGCCTCGGCCGCCATGCTGATGGCATCTGCGGTCAGTGCAGAGACAAGGGCCGGAATCGCGGCGGTGATGCGGTCGTAAGGCAGGGGTTCACCGATGACGCCCGTGCTGGAAGAGAAGACGCGGCTGGCGGGGATGCCCAAGGCGCTGGCGACGCCAGCGCATACCGCGGCCACGGCTTTGTCACCCACCGCCCCGGTAAAGGCGTTGGAGTTACCGGAGTTCACGATAATCGCAGCGCCAGTGCCGGGGGGCACAGCCGTGGCAAGTTTGGCCTGACAGTCGCGCACGCAGCCAGCACGGGTTGATGATGTGGTGAACACGCCCGCGATGGTCGTGCCGGGTGCAAGGCGCACCAGCATGACATCGCGGCGGTTTTTATAGCGCACCCCCGCCTCGACTGTGGCGAATTCAGCCCCCGCAATGACTGGCAGTGCAGGAAAGCCGCCTTGTGGTGCCAGCGGCGAGACCAGTTTCGCCATTATTTACCCACCAGCGCATCGTTGCGCAGTGTGGCGGGGGCGATACCTTTACCGGGGCGGGTGATGGTGGCGGCATCGGTCAGGGCTTTGACATGGGCTGCGACGGCGGTTTGTTCGACCTGTGCGGCCAGTTCATCCCGCACGTCATCCAACGTAGGTTTAGCCGCATCGCGGGTTTCGATCAACTTGATGAGGTGAAAGCCGAAATCCGTTTGTACAGGGCCCGTCACCTCGCCCACTTTCATTGCGACAACGGCGTCTTCAAACGGCTTGACCATCATGCCCGTCCCAAACCAGCCCAGATCGCCACCGTTGGCGGCGGCACCATCGGATGAAAACTCTTTCGCCTTGGCACCGAAATCTGCACCGCCGTCGATATCGGCCTTGATCTTGTCAGCCTCTTGCTTGGTTGCCACCAGAATATGGGCGGCGTGGTATTCTGTGGCCGGGGCCATGGCGGTAAACTTTGCATCATAGGCGGCCTGCAACGCGGCATCGGTGACGGCAGCCGAAACGACGGCCTGCGCCGCCTGTTCTGACAAAAACGCCCGATTATCATTATCCATTGCCAGCATGTTGCGGGGGCTGATGTCCCCCATGGACTGTTTCAGCGCCTCTTGCTGGATCAACTGGTCCAGAATGCCTTTGAACAGCACATCATCGGGCAGGTTTTGATACTGCTCGGGCAGCTTTGCCCGCAGCACGATCATATGGCCAAGGGTGATTTCGGTGCCATTCACTGTGGCCACCACGGTTTTGGCGTCTTGCGCCAGCACAGGGGCGGTCATCATCATCAACGCCGACAGGAAAAATCCAAGATGTTTCATTGTATCACACGCTCCTGATACGGCTGCGCACCCGCGCAACGTTGACTATCCCCGGTCCGTCGCCTAAATCGCACAGGTCGCGTGCGATGGGCCAACAGGCCGTCTTGGCCCTTTTATGGAAGGTGCTGCGGGCGGGCAAGGTCTGGTGCGACACGATACTGTCAAGACCGATAAGGGTGAACAGAACATGCTGGGTTTCGGGGCGCTTGCGCGGAAGGTCTTTGGCACGCCAAACGACCGCAAAGTCAAATCGGTTCGCCCGTTGGTCGCACAGATCAACGCGCTGGAGCCGGAATTTGCCGCGCTGTCTGATGACGGGATCAAGGAAAAGACATCCGCATTGCAAAAGCGCGCGCAAGGCGGCGAGGCGCTGGATGACCTGCTGCCCGAAGCCTTTGCCAATTGTCGTGAGGGTGCGCGCCGCGCACTGGGCCTGCGGGCGTTTGATGTGCAGCTGATGGGTGGCATTTTCATGCATCAGGGCAACATCGCGGAAATGAAGACGGGCGAAGGCAAGACACTGGTGGCGACCTTTCCGGCCTATCTGAACGCACTTGCGGGCAAGGGCGTGCATGTGGTGACGGTCAATGACTATTTGGCCAAGCGCGATGCGGAATGGATGGGCAAGGTTTATGCGCACCTAGGCATGACGACAGGCGTGGTGTACCCCTATCAGGGCGAAGAAGAAAAGCATGCGGCCTATCGCTGTGACATCACCTATGCCACGAATAACGAGCTTGGCTTTGATTATCTGCGCGACAACATGAAGGGCAGTCTTGCCGACATGAACCAGCGCGGGCATTTCTTTGCGATTGTGGACGAGGTTGACAGCATTCTGGTCGATGAGGCGCGCACGCCTTTGATTATCTCGGGCCCGTCGCAGGACAGATCAGACCTGTACACCAAGATCAACGCGCTGATCCCCGATATCGCGCCGGAACACTTCACGCTGGACGAAAAGACACGGAATGTGACGTATACGGACGAGGGCAACGATTTCATCGAACAGCGCCTGTCATCGGCAGGGCTGCTGCCGGATGGGCAGTCTTTGTACGACCCGGAAAGCACGACGCTGGTGCATCATGTGACGCAGGCCTTGCGCGCGCACAAACTGTTTAACCGCGATCAGCAATACATCGTGCGTGATGGCGAAGTGATGCTGGTGGATGAATTCACGGGCCGCATGATGCGCGGACGGCGGTTGTCAGATGGATTGCATCAGGCGATCGAGGCGAAAGAGGGCGTGGATATCAAGCCGGAAAACGTGACTCTGGCCTCGGTGACGTTCCAGAACTATTTCCGGCTGTATGAAAAACTGGCAGGCATGACGGGCACGGCATCGACCGAAGCTGACGAGTTCATGGAAATCTACAAGCTGGGCGTGGTGGAAGTGCCCACAAACCGCGATATCCAGCGCAAGGATGAACACGATCAGGTGTACCGGACGGCGCGGGAAAAGTACGAAGGCATTGTTGTGACGATCAAGGAAGCGACGGCCAAGGGCCAGCCGATTTTGGTGGGCACCACGGCGATTGAAAAGTCGGAACAACTGTCAGACATGCTGAAAAAAGACGGCATCGTGCATAACGTGCTGAACGCACGTCAGCATGAGCAAGAAGCACAGATCGTGGCGGATGCAGGCAAGCTGGGTGCGGTGACGATTGCATCCGGTGTATTTTGAGCCAGCCGCAAAGGAAAGCATAACTGCGGCCAAAATCAGATCCGCCTTCTCACGCTTCTCGA
>JANNBG010000047.1:0-10960 GCA_031385205.1 Rhodobacterales bacterium | reverse complement strand
ATCAGCGCCTCGTCGGCGTCCCAGTCAAACATCGGGTCCGCAACAACGCATTTCGGCACAAAAGGCGCGGAATCTCGGTTGTCGATTTCTGTATCAGATCGCCCTACCGGATAGCATTGGAGATCAGCACCGTGCCCTCATCCGCGCGACAAAACCAGCGGGCGTCTTCAGCCGCATCTACGCCCACGTCCAGATCGGCCGGTACCGCTGTCCCAGGTGCGATGATCGCCCGCGACAGTCGCGCGCCCTGCATGACCCACGTCCCGGGCAAAATGATGCTACCGGTCGGGCCCGACCCCTCGTCTGCTGAACCTCGGTTCGCCGCGTCCTGCATCCCGACAAGACAAAAGGGCGCACCCGGCAAAACTGGCACGTTGCAAGGCCCGCTGGAATTGAACTCCAGCAAGGTCTGGCGCAGGCTGTCCTACGTCCTCACGTCCCGCCAACAGGGATCGGACTGGCCCTGCAGAGCAGGCAGCATGTCGGCTGCAGCCAGCCCAGCGGCAACGGCGGCAGGTAGAATGTCCTGCCCGAAATCAAGCTGAGATCGTCCCTTGGGCAACTGACCACGCAGCCAAGCCCTGTCAAAAACATAGACACCCATGCTGACCAGCGCCTGACCCGGCAGGCCGGGGTCGGCAACCGGCCGCGCGGGCTTTTCTTCAAACTCCGTGATCTTGCCTTCCGGCGCCCTGTGGACCACGCCAAATGCCGACGCCTGATCCACTGGCACCCGGTGCACCGCCAGCGTTACCATTGCACCCAAAGCACGGTGCGCCGCGATCAGCGCGGAATAATCAATCTGGTAAATATGATCGCCGGACAAAACCAGCAACGCGTCTGATGCCGCCGCCTCGATCAGCGTGCGGTTGGCTGCGACCGCATCCGCCGTGCCGCCATAGCCCCCCGCACCACACACCGCAGCACCGTCGCTGATTAGAAGCTCCGCCTTCGGAAACAACGGCACCCAGCGCCGCTCCAGATGCGCCTCAAGCGTTTCCGGGCGGTACTGCGTCGTCACGATCAGCCGCAGCAGACCAGAGCGAACCGCGTTGGCCAAGGTGAAATCCACCATCCGAAGTGGGCCCTTATGTGTCGCAATAGTTGGCAGCGCCGGTTTGCAGATCCGCGCCGTCAACTCGTGAAGACCGCTGCCCTGTCCCCCGGCCAGAAGCACGGTCATGGTCCGGGACAATGCAGCGCTGGGCAGCGCTGGGGAGATGTCCATCATCTTCGCCTCCGTCAGAAGGGATTGATTGTGATGAGGAAACTCGTCTGTGTTTGCCGCGTTCCTCGCCATTGCAATCACAGCTGCACCATCCCGCAACGACTGCAAAAAAAGGTCAGCGCCCCGATGGATCCATCGGGACGCAGTTTAGGGCTGCAGGTCCGGCTGATTTGTCGTCAGACGGGTGGACGTCCCCGCAAAGCACGCGCAATCATCGCCACTACGAAGAGGACGATGAAGATGAAGAACAGAATCTGCGCAATTCCAGCAGAGGTTCCGGCGATGCCGCCAAAGCCGAGTGCTGCTGCAATCAGCGCGATCACGAGAAAGGTAACGGCCCAACCCAACATGGGTATCTCCTTTTTCCAGAGGCGAAGTTTTAGTCAGTCTTCCGATATGTGACTAACGCTTTGCCAGCAGGTCGGTTCCCCAACAGCAATCCTGAAGTCGAAACAGAAAAAGGCGCATCCGGAGATGCGCCCTATCAATGTGCGCTGCGGCTTTACACCGCCTTCGAAAACCTGACGGTCGCCTTGACCCCAATATCCGGCTGATGCCCAGGACCAAGGTTCGCGCGGATGATCTCGAACCCGAACTTCAGAGTCGACGTCGATGAGACCCAGATATCGGCAACCTCAGGATCAAAGCGCAGAAGGGCAAGATGCGGATCTTCGCGCCCCCCTTGGAACCACGCCGAAACCACGGGGTTCCACAGCTCATCCAGCTTTGCTTCGTCCTGCAGCTGGTAGAGTTTGCCGCGAATACTGACATGGACACCGTGATCGTCCGAGATCACGATGTATTCCGCGTCCTCGCCCAGCCCCAGCGACTCGACCAGCGCCGTTTCGGTTGATGAGATGAACCAGATCACGCCCGCATCCACGTCGGAAAAATGCGTCATGGGCTGGAACCCTTCTCCACCACCTGTCAGGCCCAACATTCCGGCACGAACACCGTCAAGCACTTCGAATACAGCACTTCGCGGGTCTGTCGACACTTCATCCTGAATGCTCATCGAGCCCCTCCTCAGAGTTTTCGGAACCAGTCATCGACCTCGCGTTCGGCATCGGCTTTTGCCGTCCCGTACTTCTCTTGCACAAGGCCGACCATCTGGTCGCGCTTGCCCGCTGCGCGGTCGAACTCGTCGTCGGTCAGGTCGCCCCATTTTTCCTTGGCTTGGCCCTTGTACTGTTTCCATTTGCCTTCGATCTGATCCCAGTTCATGGCTTTCTCCTTCAGGGTTTTTCGCGTGGCGTCACGCCTTCGCAACTCTAAAACGCCTTCACAGGCTGCAGGTTCCCTGCGATCCGCGTTCAGACGAATTCGGGGGGCAACAGCGGCACTGTCCTGCCAAAGGCTTTTGCAGCGGCAAAGTCATGCGGCAAGAGATATCCCTCCCGATCTGCCGGCGAACTGGCCGCATTCCGCCAGGCGATGCGAGCCCAAGACCGTACGGCTGTGGCGGCCTCGAAAGCCTCGGATGCTGCATCCGCGGGCAACCAATGCGCCATCACGCGGTGGCGCAATTCCATTACGTCATTCTCTGCCGTCAGATAGACGCCCGCCTCGGTGTCCCAGCGCAGACTGCGCCCATTCAGATTGGCCGAGGACACGATCGCTGCCGTGTCGTCAAAGACCGACACCTTAGCATGCACATAGATCAGCGGCGCCCCATGCAGCCGGTCGCGCCGGTCTGCCAGGGCCCCATTGCCATCCGGCAGCGCGGGGCGTGGCTGCGCTGGTGATCCGACGAAAAGCCGTGCGCCGAACCCTTTGCGCAGGATGTGCAATGCGCGGGCCTGCATCGCCTCGCCAAACCGGGAATCGACCCCTCGCCTGCCCTCGAATGCAACATCGTCGGGAGCGGCCGGCAGGATCAGGATCATCTGCAGGTCCGGCGTCCGGCGCGCCTTTTCAGCCAATGCTTTCGCCAGACCAAGGTCACGGAAATATTGGCTTTCCAGATAGATGAGATTTGTGGCGCGGCGGGCCAGCACCAGATGTGCCGTGCGCAGTTCGCTGACCAGCGGCTCTGGGCCGAAATTCCAGAGACCGCCCCGAACCGGTCGAGACAGCGTGCGCAAAAGGCGCCGTGTGCGCGGAGGTGCAATACGCCCATCGATCACGTCTCGGTAACTTTGCAGATGTTGCTGGGCCTCTGCTACGACCGGCCCTTCGATCATCAGTTGCACGTCATGCCAGGTTTCATCGCCCGCCCGCCGATGGCTCGGTGTATCGTAGCGGCGTTCGTCCAGATCGAGGCCCCCGATGTACAGAATCCGCCGGTCGATCACGGCCAATTTCTGGTGATGCACCACAGGATAAAGCCTTGGCAGCGAGAATAGCCGTACTGCAACCGTTCCGTCCGATCGCACCCGCAGGTTCCTGACTGCCCCGTCCATGTCGCGTAGCGCCGCCGCCCGGTGTTCGGTGCTCAGCCCATTCAGCCAGCGGGCCGTCGAGAAGAGCTTTTTCATAATGTATGGCCAGATCGCCAGTCGGATCAGCGCACCGGTTTCGGCGGGATGACGCAGGCGCCACACCTCCAGCCGGGCGCCGGGGTTGGCGACAGCAGCCGCAGCACTGAACATCCGCAAATGCCGCGTTGCGGCGCGGTGCATCGCTGCCCGCGCAATCGGGTCTACGTCACTGATAGACATGTGCAGCGACACACCCCGGTTCAGAACATGTACAACCAAGTCGAACCATGTCTTGCCAATGGCCAATCCCTCGGGAGAGCGCAGCCGGGTTGTAAGATCGAACACCAGAAAACTCGCCCAGATTTCCGATTTCGCGCCCAGAAAGGCACGTTCCAGTGCCGGGTAGGCTTCTGCTGCTGTCAGCAATATGCAGACCGACCGGGTTGAACTCGGCATAGGTTGTCCCTGATGTGGTTGACTGGCCAAACTCAACGCTCAGGGGCCAGATGCGTTCCATTCAGTATCGTCGGCAATCCACGGATCTTGCCGGTTTTCGGCCAGAAATAGTGGTGACACAGTGAAAGTCACTCTCAGGAAGTAGTCCTCACCGACCTCACCCGAGTCCTGCCTGCCGCCCAGTTGCTGCACGAAGGCTGTGATCAGCTGCGATCCGATTCCAGTTTCCAGCGCACCGCTCACGGGCGTATTCGGATCCCGTTCCCGCAGACTGTTGACCACTTCAAGCACCGCGTCGCTGCCGCCCGACCGCTTTAGTCGAACAATCAGTCTGCCCGGATGGTCGCGCGACGCGCCCGCATGTTTGATCGCATTGGCCAGCGCTTCGGCCAGCAGCAGCGACAGGGGGACCGCCTGATCCGGCACCAGTCGCAGATCGTCGATGTCGTTCTGCGTCTCGAACGGCTTTTCGGGGCCGGAGGACATCGCCATGATCTGCCGCACGATATCCGGGATCAGTTCGCGCGCACGCACATCGGCAAGACCGCTCGTCTGGTAAAGCCCACGGTGCACCGTGGCCAGGCTCATGATCCGTTCTTGCAGGTTCTTCAACAAATCCTTCGCCTCGCCGCTGCGGGCACTGCGGATCTGGATATTCATGATGGAAGAGATCAGCTGAAGATTATTCTTCACCCGGTGATGCACCTCGCGCAGCAACACCTCTTTCTGATGGACCGAATCCTCCAGTTCAGCCTCGCTGCGGATGATGCTGTCGGTCATGGCAAGGTAGGCGGATGCAAGTTCGTCCAGTTCTGCGGGGGCATTCTTCAGCTCGATGGCCTGCAAGCGGCGATCACCACGCGTGAAATTGACGATTGACCGGTTCAACGTGCGCACATGGCGCGTCACCAGCCTCTCGGCCGCAAAGCCTGACACGATCAGCCCGACCAGCCACATCAGCAAGGTGGGCATGTACACTGACAACCCATAATCGCGCGCAAAGAGTGGCGCTTCGGGGACAAAGCTGCTCATCAGATAAAGTTCCCCCGACACGATCGGAACGACAGCGTATGTCATTGTCTCTCCACTCATCGAGCGGGACTGAAAGATTGACCCTGGGTTGTCGACGAACCCCTTCAATGGCTTGCCTGCGGGCAACTGTTTTTCAGCCTCATCGAGGTCCAGGTTTGAGGTCAGCAAATACCCTTCCTTGTCGAAGGTCCAGAATACGACGGGCACATCCATACCCTTGCGTTCGACCAAGGCCGCGAGCCGCAACTCCCCTATAGCTTTGTGAGGCAACGACATTACCGCATACCCCATATAGACCCCCGCGTCGTCATAGACCGGATGCGAGATGCCAAGAACCGAGGTGCCCGAAATGGGCCCATGCGGATTGACTACGAAGTAGGGCTCCTCAGCCTTCGTTACGCGATCAAAAAGCGGACTGTCGGAAAAGTCATGAACCCGACCTGACGAAGAACAAGTCATTACGCCACTCAGCGGCACATAGGCGACAAGCGATGCTGCCGGTTCCACCGCAGCAACCCGCAGCATCAACGCATTGCAGGCATCGGGATCGTCCAGCACATAAGGTACAGCGCCCGCCAAACTGCCCACCATGCCGCGCACGCGGCCGATCATGCTTGTTTCCGCCGCCGCCGCTTGCATCGTCGCGCCCATCAGTGCAACCTCGCTCCGGGCTTGAACTTCGGTTTCCAGCGCATCAGTCTGTATGAAAGCGATGACCCCGGCGGGAAGCATGGCCAAGGCCAGAATGATAGCAAAGCGGATTGCGAACCGCGACGCATAGGGCCGCTGATCCGGCGTTGTCATGCAGCCTGCATCCCCGACCGACCCATCACTGCCAGACTTGCCTGATCAACGCCCGAGAACGCGTCCTCACCTTCCGCCAACCCCATCAGGTCCGACAGCCGCTTGCGCGCACGGCTGGTCCGACTTTTCACCGTACCCACCGCCACGCCCATCGTCGCTGCGGCTTCTTCGCACGAAAAGCCCGATGCACCAACCAGCGTCAGGACTTCGCGGTGTTCGGGCGACAACTGGTCGAAGGCCCGCTGGAAATCGCTGAAGGCCAAGCGTCCGTCATGATCGGGCTTCACAAACAGCGCCTGTGCATGGATGCCGTCGGGATCGGCAACCTGGCGCCGCCAATTACGCAACGACGAATAATAGGTGTTGCGCAGAATGGTGAACAGCCAAGCCTGAAGATTGGTGCCCACAGTGAATTTGTCTATATTCGTCCATGCTTTGACGATGGTATCCTGCACCAGATCATCTGCAGCAGATCGGTTTCGCGTCAGGCTCATCGCGAATGCCCGTAGTGACGGCAGATGTCCAACAAGCTGATCGCGGGGGTCGGCGTGCGTTGGGGCGTTCATCCGGATTTCTCCCGATCATCATCGCTCGCCCGATCGGCAGACCTCTGGCGTAACTGATCCAGCAGTTGCGTCAGCTTGTCTGGGATCTGCTCATTCAGCGTCTCATCATAGATACGCTTCAGATTCTCGTCGATCTGATCGCGAACTTTTGACTTAGGGTTGCTTTCTGCCATGTCCGGATACATCTTTTTTTGCACCTGCCTCGGTTAACACGGAACCGAACGCGCGACCAAGGCGTTTGGTTCCCATAATAATGCTGCCGGGGGAGATAACTATCGATGCAAGCTACCGTTCTGCCTGATCAGGTCGCGTCAATCAGCGGCAACCTTCCTTATCTTCGGCGCTATGCGCGCGCCCTGACCGGCAGTCAGGGAACGGGAGATAACTTTGCCGCCGCCACGCTTGAAGCGATTCTGGCGGATGACACTGTCGTCTCTAGGGATGTTGACGCCAAGGTCGGCCTTTTTCACACTTTCCATGTCGTGTGGTCTAGCGCAGGTGCTCCGGTCGGCGAACCCGACACCCGGTTTTCCGCAGTGGCACAGGCGCATATGGCAAACCTGACCCCAAACAGCCGCGAAGCTCTGCTTTTGCACGCCATCGAAGGTTTTACTCAATCTGAAATCGCCCGGATTATGCAAACCGATCATGATGATGTGGCGCAGTTGATCGACACCGCCGTGCGCGAAATGCAGGCGTCGGTCTGCGGACGTGTGATGATCATCGAGGATGAGGCAATCATCTCGATGGATATTGCGGCGATTGTGCGGGAAATGGGCCATGATGTGACAGGCATCGCCGCCACCCGTGCCGAAGCGGTGGAACTTGCCGCAAGGGAACGCCCGGACCTCATCCTGGCTGATATCCAGCTGGCCGACCGGTCTTCGGGTATCGACGCCGTGAATGACATCCTGAAGGACGTTGGGGATGTGCCTGTGATCTTCATCACCGCCTTCCCTGAACGGCTCTTGACCGGCGAACGCCCCGAACCTGCGTTCCTGATCACCAAGCCTTATGCCGAAGAACAAGTCCGGTCTGCCGTGTCGCAAGCGATGTTCTTTTCCAGCACTGAAACACTGCACGCCTGATTTAGCGGCGAATTCAACCGGGCATTGAATGACTCAACGTCACGGCCTTTCGGGAACCGTTTCGCAGAGCTTGCGTTCTTCCCTTGTCGCTGCGGGATCGTTCCGCAAGCCACTTAATATCAGGAGACATCTATGTTTCGCACATTTGCAATCGGCGGCGTTGCCGCCTTGACCCTGACAGGATTCGCGTTCGCGGCCACCGTGAAAAGCATCGACGTCGAAGTTGAACTGGGCGCGGTCGAAAATGCCAAAGCGGCCGCTTACTGGACAACCATTGCAGACGATCTTGAAAACGCCATCGTGTCGCGCATCACCGACCAGATCGCCGACGACGGGGTGAATGTCGTCATTGACCTCGAAGAAGTCTCTTTGTCCAGCGGCTTTGAAGAAAAGATGGGCCTCGCTGATACCCGCCTTGTCGGCAACGTGGTGATGGTGCATGACACCGACAATACGCGTTTTGGTGCCTATGAACTGACCGTTGACGTGAATGCAGCAATGCCGATGATCCCTGCCGGTGTTGACGTCGTCACCCTGCCTGCCGATAGCCGTGTTTACTATGACGCGATGATCGCAGCCTTTGCGCAAGGTGTGGTTGATCGGCTGAAATAAGTTTGCGCTTGCCCAGACCTCGGCCCCCGGGTTCATAGCCGGGGGCTTTTGCACATTCAAAACTCACCAGTCAGAAGCGATGTTACATCGTCGCCGGAAAATGGAAACGGCAGCGCCGACCAGCCGTCAGGCAGCACCGTTGTCGCCTCAAGGCCCACCAAAACCGTCCGACCACCGTCTGTCGCCACGCGGCGGCTCAGTTCCGTCGACACGAAGTCACCCACGTCCATCTGAACGAAAGCCGCTTCGATCCGGCCTGCGGGAACCGCAGCAGTCGCCTCGTCCAGCGTGCGCGCCAGAACGACTTGCGCTTCGATCCGCAGATCCCGGATGATCATCTCGATATCGCGCGCAATCAGAACCTCGCGCATAACCACCAGAAAAATGGCTGGCGGTTTATCGACTTCGACGTTTTGCATGACATTTCCTTCTCGCATTAAACGCCATTCTGGAACCTTTGCCACACCCGCGCATTAAACTGTGACACAAGAGAGTACAAAAAAATGCCCATCCCCTGCGACAAATGCCCGCTCCGCCGTTGCGACTACTTTCTGCCAATGGCAGACGACGAACTGGCCTTCATGCGCCGCTTCAAGGCCGGCGAATTGGCCGTCGATGCAGGCACGACGGTACTGATGGAGGGCTCCAACAGTCCGCAGCTTTTCACCGTGCTGTCGGGGATGGGCACCCGCTACAAGACACTCGAAGACGGCAGCCGTCAGGTGATCAATTTTCTCTTTCCCGGTGATTTCATTGGCTTACAAGCCGGGATCATGGGTGAAATGAAGCATTCCGTTGAGGCGAGCACGCCCATGGTGCTCTGCGTCTTTAACCGGACGGACCTTTGGACCATGTTCAAATCGCATCCGGGGCGTGCCTATGACCTGACTTGGATCGCCGCGGTTGAGGAGCACTTTCTGGGTGAAACGCTCGCCGCGGTTGGCCAGCGCAGCGCGGGACAGCGCATCGCCTGGGCCCTTCTGCGCATTCACCACCGGCTGCGCGCCGTGGGGCTGGAGAATGCAGACGCAGTTCCTTTGGCCTTCCGCCAACAGGACTTGGCCGATGCGCTGGGATTATCACTGGTGCACACCAACAAGACGCTGATGCAGCTGCGTAAACTTGGACTGGCAGAATGGATCGACGGCCGCCTTACAATTCGGGACCGTGCAAAGCTGGCACTTTATGCGGGCTCAGCACCTGAACCGTTGGAAAAACGGCCTCTCATGTAAAAAAAGCCGCCAATGATATCGGCAAGTAAAGCGGACATCATCGGCGGCTAAGGCAAACAGCGGACAGGGAGGTTCCGCAGACCATGTGACGGAGAGGGACATCCCGCACATCAGTCACCGGATCAACGCAGTCCCCTTTCATGTGGTTCCAAAACACGGCGAGTCTTTTCTTTATCGTCACGAACAGCCTTTGCACAAAGCCGCCACGCCGTGCACATCGGTGTGAAACTGTAACGATTCACCGGAACCGCGATTAGCCAAATGCGTTCATTTTACAAGCGCCCAGATCGGGCGCCACAAGTCAGAATCATGGAGAATATGATGCGAAATCTTATGCTTGGCACTGCGATGGCGATGGTCATCGGGTCCACCGCGTCGGCACAGGACCTGTTCCGAACTGAAATGGATGCGGTCGCAATCACAGCTTCGGACTTCATTGGCAAGCGCGTCTACGCGGCCGCAGTGGCGGTGGATGCAGACGAATATGCCGGGGTTCAGGACGGTTGGAACGACATCGGCGAGATCAACGACGTGATACTGACCCGCGATGGCAAGGTTGATGCAGTCCTGGTCGACATCGGCGGTTTCCTCGGCATGGGCGAACGTCAGATCGCCCTTGGTATGGAAAACATCCGCTTCGTGTCCGACAGCGCCACGACCGAGGAACTGAACGACTTCTTCCTCGTCGTTAACGCTGATCGCACCATTCTGGAAGGCGCTCCGGAATACATGCGAACCGGTGCAATGCAGAACGATGGTACCGAAGCAGCCAGCCCGGTCGTATCGTCTGCTGATGACGCGACCACGGCTCCGGTGACGGACAGCGCGGCTGCCGCCAACACGGAGGTCGCCACCACCGCAGGTGATACGATGATGGTAGATGGTTATGCCGCTGTCGATCCAGCCAGCGTCACGTCAGACCAGCTAATGGGCGTCCGTGTCTATGGCCCGAACGACGAGGATCTGGGTGAAATCTCTAACGTCGTCCTCGATGCTAATGGCGCACCGGCGCAGGTGATCGTCGATGTGGGAGGCTTTCTCGGGATCGGTGAAAAGCCGGTGGCCATCGACATGGCCGTTTTGCAGATCATGCAGGCTACCGATGGCGATACGATCCGCGCCTATGTGCAGATGACGCAAGAACAACTGGAAACCTTGCCCGCCGCGACGATGTAACCCGGCGATATGCACAGCAAAAAGGCCCGCATCACGCGGGCCTTTTTCTTTTGAACCAATAAGAACACCGTCAGAGTGCTTCTGACACCAGTTGCCGTGCGCTGCTCTTTACTTCTGCTGCGACGCCATCGGCCAGTTTTGTCACCACAGTGCCCGCCCGCGCCCGTTCCTGCTGCAGCGCTTTTTGTGCACACGCCATCAGACGGTCACGCTCCCGCCCGAAAAGACGGTCTTCCCTCTGCGTCCGGGGCAGCGCCGCGGCCACTGCGGCACCGATTGCCATGCCGATGGCCCCTGCGACGACAGGCCGCTCCTCGATCAGATTGGTCGCTTGCCGAACTGCAGC
>JANNBG010000421.1:0-1723 GCA_031385205.1 Rhodobacterales bacterium | reverse complement strand
CCATCGCCTCCAGTTGCACGATGTTCAGATTTGCCCCGGTCAGCAGGCCCTGCACCGCGTTTTGCGACGCCTGCGCCAGGCGATTGACGGTTGCATAGCCCCGCAGGCCCACAACGGTGCGCCCGGACGTGCCCAAGGCATAGGTCAGCTGGGCCTGCGCCACGCCACGCACCCCGGACAGCGCCTGTGCATCGGCGGTCAGCGGGCCTACTGTGAACCAGTCGTCGATGGTCAGCAGGCCGCCGCGCGCGCCGTTGTTCAGATTGTCGCTGGGCGAGATCGACACATCCACCGCATAGCGCAACCGCTGGGCATTGCGCAGGGCCCGGATATCGCTGGCGGTCTGGTCATAGTCATCTGGCGTGGTCGCGGCCTCTGCGGCCCGTCGCAGCCAGAACTGCGTCGCCAGAACATTGCCTTCATCCAGCGCCGCCTTGGCCGTGTGCCGCGCGATTTCATAGCGCAATGCGCGGTCATCCGTCAGCCGCCACGCCGCACGACCCGCCTGCCGCCCTTCTGCCGCCAGCCCCAGGGATGGGGCCGTTGCCGCGATGACAAGCAGGGCGCGCGCGTTGGTGGGGTCCGCCTCCGCCAGGCGTTTGGCGATGGCGTAGCCAAGGCTCAGATCGCCGCTGAGCACGGCTTGTTGCGCCAGAAAGATGGCGCTGTCCGTTGTCATTTCGACAACGTCCTGATCCGCCCGTACGGCTACCGGATGCCAGACCGCCCATGCGGCCAGCATCGCTGCCGCAAGGCCCCGCATCAACGCGGTGCGCAGATCGGTGACGCCCCGGCCAGATCGCAGCGCGGCAGGTTGAACACGCCATATTCCCAGATGCCGTTATTGCCCGAGATCGGGTTGATCACGATCACACCCGCCACATCGCTGGCCCCGATGCCACCAAAGATGCCGCCCACACTGCCGATGGCGGTATCCGGCTTGCCCTGAAACTCCACATCGCCCAGAAACTGGCCGTCGGAATCAATGGCCGTAGCCGGGAAGGTGATGCCGTCGAGTGCTGTCAGAACGGCACCTTTGTCATCCAGCAGGACACGGTTTTCGACGCCACCGTTCACCAGATCATTCGCAAAGTTCGCGTTGATCAGGACGTCACCTTGGGTGCGCAATGGCACGTTGGGCTGCAGGCCATCCGGCAATTGCGGGCTGGTGTCAGAATTTGGCCCCGGCAGGAAGACGCCCGCATAGGTGCCCGCATAGCTGAACTGCCCGGTTTCCACGCCTTGCCGCACGGTGGGCCGCGAGAATGTATCGACGCGCGCAAAGCGCCCGCCGCCAAAGTGCCGGTTGAACTGCCCGCCATCGGCAACCACGCCCGCCTCGAGGTTGCCCCGCGCGTTTTCCGACACAAGCGCCAGATGCGACCGCTGCAACCCGGTTTCCTGATAGGTAAAGGCGCGGTAACCGGCGATATCCAGCTTTGGCGCGCGCACGAAGGTGGCCACCAGGGGCGAAGCGGTCAGGCCATCCATATTCACCTTTAAGGTGCCCGCCCCGGTCGGATCATAGGTGATCGCCCGCAGGTTCTTGGAAACCTCCTCAGGAACGATGTCCGTTGTCCCACCGCCGCCGCCGCCCCCACCACCGCCACCGGCTGTGCCAATCGGGTTGCCGCTGCAGCCTGCAAGCAGGATCAAAGCCCAGAGTGCCGATTTCGTAAACGCCATTTGTCTGCCCCATCACGGATTTAACCTTAAGGTTGCC